>JAAFJK010000413.1 GCA_013298105.1 Cytophagales bacterium | reverse complement strand
CGCAAAATAGGCTCAAGACTCCGCCTTCGTGGTAGCTTTGGGTATGGTCGTGTAACAGGCAACGACTTCAATTCTTCTCAAAACTTCAATGATTTTGATGGCGAAGTGAAAATGAAAAAAATGGCACGTTACGGACGTAACTTGCACTTCCGCAACGATATCAAAGAACTTGCCTTCTCAGCTACTTTTGATTTGTTCAAAAGCAATGGACGCTATTACCGCAGAAGAGCTTTCACACCTTATGCCTTAGCTGGTGTGGCTGTATATCACCACAATCCGAAAGCAAAAGCACCCGAAGGTGTAGCAGACGCAGGCAAGTGGGTAGCCCTACAACCGCTCGGTACAGAAGGACAAGGCAAGGAAGGTTATCAGAAAAAATATGGACGTATCCAACCAGCACTCCTTATAGGTGGTGGCGTGCGTGTTCGTGTAACAGACCGCTTAGATTTAGGATTTGAATTTGGCTGGCGCGTGCTATTTACAAACCATCTTGATGACGTGGGCGGAAACTATGCCGACCTCAGAGATTTGGATTCACAACTTGCACGCCGTATGTCAGACCGCTCTGCTGAAAAAACAGATGCGATGACAGGCAAAGTACGCGACATAGCAGGCATACAAAATGTAGTCGGAATGCAAATCCAAAACTTTGGTGGTGCCGCTCCGAATGTGTATGGTATTGCCAATCCAGTACAAGGCGAATATTATAGACTTGGTAGCTATGGCTTGAAGGGTGATAAGCGTGGCAATGGTGGTGGACAGAAGAATGATGTCTATACTACTATAGGATTCCAACTAAACTATATCCTCACAAGCAAACGTATTCCACGTTACTCTGGTAACTAATTCTTAAAACGACATACGCTAACTTGTAAGTTAAAAAATAATAATAAATTAACTTACAAGTTTGCTATTTTTTTATTAACTTTGAACCCTGAAAAACATAAAATAATAATATGAAAAAAGTTCTTCTAACGTGCGTTGCTGGACTTACCTTTATGGTAGGAGGGCAAAATTTGTTTGCGCAAAGCGATAAAACGCTCGTGCGTGATGCACAGATGACCATGAAGTATAAGGAATATGCTACTGCCATAGAACTTTATGAAAAATTGCTTCAGAAAAAGCCTGACGAACTCGAATATAACTATCAATTAGGCGTTTGCTATCTCAATTCTCCTTCTAAAAAAGGAGCAAAAGACAAAGCTATGACTTTGCTCAATAAAGTCTATGCGCAAAACCCTAAATATAACCCTGATTTAGAGTTCAACCTCGCACAAGCCTATCACTACAAATACAACTTTGATGAGGCTAAAACGCATTATGAAAAAGCAAAAACGAACTATCAAGCCCTTAAAAGCGAAATAGAAGGCAATGCTAAAATGAAAGGCAAGGAAAAAGAAGCCCGCAAAAAAGAGGCGGACGACAAAATCAAATTAGCCGAAAAACGTATCCAAGAATGTACTGATGGAAAGTCATTCGAAGGTCAGCCTATCCAAGCATCTGTAGAAAACTTAGGCTCAGGAGTCAATACGGAATTTCCTGAATATTCGCCTGTGATTCCAAAAGATTCATCTTTCATGATGTTTACTTCGCGCAGACCAGATACAAAAGGTGGCAAAAGAGACCAGTCTGATGACCTCTATTTTGAAGACATTTATACTGCCAAGCCTTCAGGTGGCAAATGGGGTGGCTCTGCACCTATCAACATCAATGACAAATACCATGATGCTGTAGCAGACATCTCAAGTGATGGCAAAACGCTTTATCTCTATCGTGATAATCCCAAAACTAAAGGCGACATTTACGTTTCAAAATTTGAAGATGCAACCAAAATGTGGGGCGCACCCAAAAAATTGAACGCCAATGTCAATACAAAACATAAGGAAACGGCTGTTTGCATAGCAGATGATGGCAAAACGCTTTATTTTGCGAGCGATAGACCTGGTGGAAAAGGTGGACTTGACATATACATGAGCAAGCTCGAAGGAAGTGATTGGGGAGCGGCTAAAGCAGTTGATGAACTCAATACCGCTTTTGATGATGATGCGCCTTTCTTGTCTGTAGATGGAAAAGCACTATATTTTAGCTCAAAAGGCTATAATACTATGGGCGGCTATGATGTGTTCAAATCTGTAAAAGAAGGCGACAAATGGGGAAAACCTAAAAATATGGGTATGCCTGTAAATGGACCAGAAGATGACGTACACTTGGTACTCACAGAGGACAACAAACGCGGATTCTACGTTTCGGCTAATGAAGGGGGTTTGGGTGATAAAGATATTTATATGATTGCGGCTCCTAAGTTGAGTATCCTTAAATTGGATAAAACAGGACTCAAAATCACAAAACCAAAACAACCTGAAATAAGCACAGTACCCGCACCTGAATTTGCGTTCAAAGTAAATTATGACTATGACAAAAGCGCACTCCGCAAAGAAGCAGTTACATCTTGCGAAAGCCTTTTGAAATATCTAACAGACAATCCTACAGTGCGTGTAGAAGTAGCAGGACATACTTGCGACATTGGTTCAAAAGATTATAACCAAACACTTTCTGTACAACGTGCCAAAGCAGTAGCTAACTATCTCATTGAGCGTGGCATTGATGCAAACCGTATCGTAGTACAAGGTTATAACTTTGAAAAACCTGCCGTAGAAAATAAAACTGAAAAAGAACGCTCTCTCAACCGTAGAGCAGAGTTCGAAGTTTTGAAAAAATAGTTTTTCATAGTACAAAGTACACAGCATAAACCTATCTCTCGTTTGAGAGATGGGTTTATTTTTAAACACCCTTTTGTACTGAACTTTTTGCAGGCAGGCAAGGTTTTATATCAAATCCCCGCAAAATATATGCTCAAAATCGTAGAATGTCCGCGTGATGCCATGCAAGGCTGGACAAACTTTATACCCACCGAAACCAAAATACAATACCTGAATACTTTGCTCAAAGTAGGCTTTGACACCTTAGATTTTGGCAGTTTTGTATCTCCGAAGGCTATTCCTCAGATGCGTGATACGGCTGAAGTATTGGCAAAATTAGAGCTTACCCAGACTAAAACCAAACTGCTCGCTATAGTAGCCAATAAGCAAGGTGCAGACCAAGCCGTACAGTTTGCTGAAATACAATATTTGGGCTACCCGCTTTCTATTTCTGAAACTTTCCAACAAAAAAATACCCATAAATCCATTGCTGAATCTTTGGCATTGGTGGCTGACCTGCAGAATCTCTGCCTGCAACATGATAAAAAATTAGTAACCTATATCTCGATGGCTTTTGGCAATCCTTACCAAGATGCCTACAACCGAGAAGTAGTCGAAGAATTTACCCAGAAATTAGTAGATTTTGGCATAGATATTATTTCTCTGGCAGATACTGTAGGCGTAGCCGAGCCAAAAGACATCAAATTTTTGTTCGAAACACTCATTCCGCGATTCCCTGCTGTAGAATTTGGCGCACACCTGCACGCCACACCCGATAACGCACTCCTCAAACTCACTGCCGCTTACGAAGCAGGTTGTAAAAGATTTGATGGTGCATTGAGAGGCTTTGGCGGTTGCCCTATGGCGACAGACCATCTCACAGGCAATATGCCCACTGAGCTTATGACAGCTTTTTTTGCAGATAAAAATATAAATTTGGGCTTAGAAAAAACTTTTTTCAATGAAGCATTTGAGGAGGCAAGAAACGTATTTGTATAAAATAACCTCCCAATCTTGTAGATTATGATAAAAAAAACTATTTGGTATGTATTGCGTAAAATGAGGCTGGCAGGTTTATTGCAACTATGGCTAAAAAGCGGTTTGGAAGAAGATGGCTGGTTTCGAAGCTTTCACGCGCAGTCATCTATAGACAAGGCAGGCAAGCCCCTGCCCTGGTTCAGCTATGGGTTTATAAAATTCCTAACCCCGCGCCTTGCGCCCAATATGTCTGTATTTGAATACGGCTCAGGCAACTCTACCCTGTGGTTCGCAGGCAAGGTAGGCAAGGTAAAAGCCGTAGAACACGACAAAGAATGGGTAGAAAAACTAACACCTTGCCTGCCCCAAAATGCAAAAGTGGTCTTTCAATCATTAGACCAAAAAACTGCCTACACGCAGGAGGTAGGCAAGGCAGGGGAAATGTATGATTTGATAATAGTAGATGGGCGAGAGCGCAATGCGTGTGTGGAGGCGTGCCTGCCCTATCTTGCCCCTACAGGTGTAGTCATACTCGACAATGCCGAGCGCGAAAGCTACTTGCCTGCCCGCGCCTATCTCCAACAAAAAGGCTTCAAATGCCTTGACTTTTGGGGTATGCCTGTAGGGACAGCCATCAACAGTTGTACGGCTGTGTATTACAGAGAAAATAATGTATTGGATATATAAAAAAGCCCCTTTTCCTGATAACAATGTATAGAAAAAGAGGGACTTTTGTATCTTATAGTGTGATATTCAAGCTAAAAGCAGGCGTTGTTTCTATGTCTGTTTCCCCTCCTGCATTCGTAATATTACCAGAAGATACATTTGCGCCATTTTTGTTTGGTTCGTGGCGCAAAATCACTTTAAGTGTATTCACGCCTACATTGCTAAACGTTTGAAGTTTGTTTTTCAAACCTATGGGCTTGCCGTTACTGTCTTGGTCATCATAAATAACTGTATCTATGTATGTACCTGTTTTTTGGAAAAAGAACTGATGTTTTGTACCTTCGTTGCGGATTTCAGACGTAAGGTCTTGTGCAGGGTTCGCCAATTCATTCAAAACAGCCACTTCCATTCTATAGAGTGTGGTTTGTTTCAAAGAAACTTGGTTCACAGTGGGCGCACCCGCCCCCGTACCATCTGCATCTTTCCAAGTAGCCACTATAGGGGCGACACCTGCCGTAACAGTGCCGTTCGGGTTCAGTTGGGTAAAAGTAAGTTGGACAGTCGTAATGACTTCCTTCTCGTGGTCGTGGTCATCATGGTCATCACTACAGCCACTGAATACCAAGACAAGGCTCAAAAAGAGCGATAGGATACTTAAATTGTGTTTTTTCATGCGTTTTAGAAATGTTATTTGCAACATTGTTGCGCAAAGATAATGCAAATGTAACAAAGTTGCAAATATTTTTTTGGTAATTTGTTTTTTTGTTTATATCTTTGAATATGAGTTTTGGAAAAGTAATCATTGGCATTTTATGTTTGGTCATGTTCGCTACAGCATGGCTCTCCTCTTCGCAAGGCTGGTGGTGGTACAGTATGCGTAGCCCACAAGTTATGAAAGAATACCAAGCCGACAACACCACTTATGTAAGCACATACCAGACAGGGGCGTTTCGCGGTAATTCAACTGGACTTCGGAGAAGTTCGTTCTCGAGTACAGGCTCAAATCGCTCTTTCAGGAGCGGTAGCAGGGGAGGTAGAGGCAAATGAAGCAGGCAAGTCTTGCCTGCCTTTCGGGGCTGTTTTTGGGGTTAGCGTGGTTGGCGCACCCCCTTTTTTCGTTTGTGGGTTTTGTGCCTTTGCTGTATTTGGCAGGCAAGGTCAATGTGCGTAGATTTGCGGGCTTATGTTATGGCGCGTTCCTCATTTGGCACATAGTGGCGACTTGGTGGCTACCTTACACAGATGTAGAAGCGGGTATTTTGATGTTTTGTGTCGTTCCCGCGCTTTTTTGTGTGCCGATGGTGTTGGCTTATCGGCTCAGTAAAACTACCCTTTGGGCGTTTCCGATTGTTTGGATTTCTTATGAATACCTACAATATCAGTGGGATTTTTTATGGTCTTGGCTTACGCTCGGCAACTGCCTTGCCTACCAGACGGACTGGATACAGTTTTATCAATGGACAGGCACGCTGGGTGGTTCAGTGTGGATTTGGATTATGAATATAGCCATTTATCAAAAAAAATGGCTTTTAACGGTTTTGATGGCTTTTGTTCCGATAGCATTTTCTCTCGTCTTGCAGATTGAAAAAGCCCCTCAAGCCAGCCCAACCCACGAAATACTACTCGTACAGCCTAATCTCGATCCCCTCAAAGAAAAACTACCACAATCGCCTACAGCTATTTCTACTATCAAACAAGCGGAAAGATTAACTGCCTTAGTACGCACACACATCACACCCAAAACGGACTTGGTTATTTTTCCTGAATCGGCTTTGGGCAGATGGTTTGAGCTAAGTGGGCTTGACCACAAAGGCAACTATGCAGAGTGGGACACTTTGCGCAATTTTTTTGACCAATACCCAGAAACGGCTTTTTTGATAGGACTCAATGTCTATAGATGGGTACAAGGCGAGGAAAAAAATGATTTTACATCTCACCAAGAAGGCGACAGCTACCGAAAACGCTACAACGTAACGATTCTCTACCAAAATAAGCAGAAGCAATACCACTTCAAGTCTAAGCGTGTGCCTTCGGGCGAATACTTGCCTTTCCCACACTTCCTAAAACCTATCTTGCCTGCCATCTCGCAGACTATCACTGTAGAGGACACTACCAAACCGCTTATATTCCAAAAGCACCATATCAAGATAGGTTCGCTTATCTGTTATGAATCTACTTTTGGCGGTTACGTAGGCAAGGTGCGCAGGCAAGGAGCAGATATACTTTGTGTGGTTACGGAAGATGCCTATTGGCGCGATACGCCCCAGCCTTTACAACATTTAAGGCTCGACCAACTAAGAGCTGTCGAGCATCAAGTGCCTGTTTTGAGAGTTTCAAATCATGGATTTTCAGGGTTGATAACTGCTAAAGGAAAATTAGTTCATTTCTCAAAACTGAATAGCCGCGAAGTCGTGTCTTTGCACTTGCCTACCCAATTATTCCAAAACAAAACGCTTACGTTTTATAGTCTTTGGGGTGATTGGGTAGGGTTGGTAGCGTTGCTACTATTTTGTGGCTTGATAATAGTCTTCTTGCAAAAGTGCTATTTTTGATGCCTCAACCCTGCCCTTCTCCAAATGGAGAAGGGTTAAAAATACTTTCGCAAGAAGTCTAATTAGGAACGAGTAAAAAATAACTTGAGAATATTTAGCCACGCTGTAAGCGTCTGTTATCGAGCTTTTACGCGGTTAAGCAATACCAACAGACGCTTACAGCGTGGCTTCGCGTGAGTGAAATTATCATGTTATTTTATTTCCATTCCTAAAAAACAATAATTCTTTGAAAATTATTTTCCGCATAAATTTAGGACTTACGCAAAATTTAGCTACTTGTTTGTTCGCTGTTTAAATTTTGTGGCTTTTCGTCTTTGGTGCGCAAACAAGAATGTTCGCGATACATTGCCTAAGTCCTAATGATTTTCGAAGAATCAATAATCTTCAAGATAATTGGCAAAAAATTTGGTTATCTCAAAATAACGCTTTAACTTGCACGCACTTTCAAGCCTATCATTACGTCTTGTAACCTTTCAGGTACTACCATTTGAATCTTGCCTACGCAATACCTCAATTTTTTGACGGCTTTTCCACATCTCTTGTGTCGCATTTTTATTCACTCCACATTACCCATATCCCGTTATGTATAGCGTAACAGAACTTAACGCCATGCTCAAGCCTGACCTTGTAGCTATAGGTGAACAATTAAAAGTCGAGAATCCTCGCGGTCATGCCAAAAAAGAAATTATCGCGCTTATTTTAGAAAAACAAGCCTCCTTGCCTGCCCTTGAACTTCCTATTGTCGAAGAAAAACCCAAAAAGACCGAAAAAACCGAAAAAACTGAAAAAATCAAAATAAAACGTGAAAATGTTTTGAAGGACTACAGCAGTGCTATAGTCGAGCCACCACCCATAAAACCTGCACAAGAAGAAAAAATTATTCCAAAACGTGAAAACGTATTGGTAGAACAGCCACAAGAGCCTGA
The DNA here is from genome assembly GCA_013298105.1 of Cytophagales bacterium. GTDB lineage: Bacteria > Bacteroidota > Bacteroidia > Cytophagales > Microscillaceae > RDXI01. Next base: position 8,821 of record JAAFJK010000413.1, on the reverse strand, counting down.
AAAAACGCCTTCCCTATTTCCCAATAATCAAACAAACGAAAAAACAAATAATCAACAGAACCAAAATAACCAAAACAAAAATCAAAATCAACAGAACCAAAATAACCAAATTCAAAATAATCAAAACAATCAAAATAGGCACAATAATCAAAATAACAATCAAAATAGAAACAACAACAACGAAAATAAAAATAATCAAAACAGAAATAACAACGAAAATAGAAATAATCAAAATAGAAATAATAACGAAAATCAAAACAATCAAAACAATCAAAACAATCAAAACCAAGCCAAACAACCACCTAAAAACCGCGACTTTGAGGGACAAATCAACTGCGAAGGCGTTTTGGAAGTAGTGGGCGAAGGTTACGGCTTCTTACGTTCGTCTGATTATTATTACCTGCCAAGCCCAGATGACGTATATATGTCATCTTCTCAAATCAAAACGTATGCCCTTCGTACAGGCGACACAGTACGCGGTATGGTGCGCCCTCCACGCGAAGGCGAAAAATATTTTACCATACTCAAGGTAGAAAGCGTAAATGGAAAATCTTTAGATGAAATTCGCGACCGCATACCTTTTGAGTTTCTTACGCCACTTTTTCCGCAAGAAAAACTCAATCTAAGTACCAAACATGACGAATATTCTACCCGCATACTTGACCTCTTTTCGCCTATAGGCAAGGGGCAACGCGGTATGATAGTGGCACAGCCCAAAACAGGCAAGACGATATTGCTCCAAAAAATAGCCAACGCCATAGCCGAAAACCACCCCGAAGTGTATCTTATCATACTCCTGATAGACGAACGCCCTGAAGAAGTAACAGACATGGCACGCAATGTAAAGGCAGAAGTGGTCGCTTCTACTTTTGACGAACAAGCCGATAACCACGTCAAAGTATCCAATATGGTACTCGAAAAAGCCAAACGACTGGTGGAATGTGGACATGATGTAGTGATACTTTTGGATTCTATCACACGCTTGGCGCGTGCTTACAATACTTCTGCCCCCGCTTCAGGCAAAATCCTTTCGGGAGGGGTAGATGCAGGTGCCTTGCACAAGCCCAAACGCTTCTTTGGTGCGGCTCGCAACATAGAAAACGGCGGTTCGCTTACCATCATTGCTACTGCGCTTATAGACACTGGCTCGCGCATGGACGAAGTTATTTTTGAAGAATTTAAGGGTACAGGCAACATGGAGCTTCAGCTCGACCGCAAACTATCTAACCGTAGGATATATCCAGCCATTGATGTTCCTGCATCGGGTACAAGGCGCGAAGATATGCTCATGAGCAGGCAAGAACTTGCCAGGGTGTGGCTTTTGCGCAAATATATGTCTGACATGAACTCGCTCGAAGCGATGGAATTTTTGCTTGAGAAGATGAAAGGCACACAAAATAACACTGAGTTTTTGGCTTCTATTAATAAATGATCAAGAAGGATAGCTAAGACTTGGCTTTGTATTTTTTCCATGCTTTTAGGTATGTGCGCTCTTTTTTAGAAGTGCGAAACCATGTAGGCACAGAGCCATAGCCATTTTCAGTCGCGTATTTGACTATAAAATGTAAGTGTGGTGCTGTACTCCAGCCTGTGTTGCCACTGAGGGCTATCCATTGTCCTTGTGTTATTTTGTCGCCTACTTTTACTTTACTGCCATCTTTTGAGAGGTGATAATAATAGGCAAGTGTCCCATCTTCATGGTAAATAATGATGTGATTGCCATGTTGTGCAAAAGCACTTGTTCGTCCGCCTTTGTCTGAATCTTGTTTTACTTTGATTACTACACCACCTCGCGCGGCATGAATGGGTGTGCCGATGTCCATTTTGAAATCAAGGGCATACTGATTTCTATGTGAGAATCTGCCCAAATAACCTTGCATGATAAAATGCTTGGTTTTGGGAGCATACGGCAAACTATAGACGTGCGAAGTATCGGGTTTTTGGCTGGGATTGCCAAAAAAAGCATACACCACATAACCTACCTTGCCTGCCCGCGCTGGCTTGGGATAAGAAGCTACCCGATGGAGCGTAGTTTGGGCGGGAAGTATAAAAAAATACGGTTTTCCCCAAAGTAAGCTATCCACTTGGAGCTGTAACTCCATGTAATAGGGGCAAAAATTGTCATTGCTGGCATAATATACGATACTATCCTGCTCGATTTCTTGGCGAATAGTATAGCCATAAGCCTGCCCCCATACTATACAGGGCAGGCAAGATAAGATAAAAGTAAGCAAGAGATTTTTCATGACAGTTGTGCATTGGGGATCTGAATGGTGATGGTAGTCCCCTCACCCAAAACGCTCTGAAATTTGATATTGCCATCGAGTCTTTCTACAGTTTGTTGGACGATATACATACCCAGCCCAGAGCCTTCACTTTTTTCAGTAGCTCTAAAAAACATATCAAATATCTTATCTATGTAAGTTTGTTCTACGCCTATGCCATTGTCTTGGATAGTGATGGTAGCATATTCGTCTTCTTGTAAGATTTGGATAGCCACAAAGTTATCGTCTATGTGTGGGTTTTGGTATTTTACGGCATTGGAAAGTATATTGCTTAGTATGATGCTTATCCTGAAGGCATCACTATAAAAAGCCAAACATTTTTTATCTATGTGCAGTGTTTTTCTGAGGCGGGAGAAGGTGGGTAAATATTGCAAATCAGTCCAACAATGCTCGATAATTTCTTCAAAATCAATCATATCCAATCGGACTTCAGAGCGTTGTTCTTTGCCGTAGGCAAGCATCGAGCTTGTGAATCGGTCGAGGTCTTTCATACGCTTTTCTACAAAAGCGACATATTCACGCACTTTGCGCATATCGTCTTCCTCTTTGATGATATTGATAAGCCCCAATACAGACGCTATCGGAGAGCGAATGTCATGCGAAGTACGGTAGAGGATTTGGTCAAGCTCAAAATTGCGGTCTTCAAGTTCTTGGGTGGCGGCAAGGAGTTTCTCACGCTCGGTTATGAGTTGATTGTTTATGGTAGAGAGTTGTTCGTTATTTTGTCTTATTTCTTCTTCTTGGGTGGCAAGTTCCTCATGTTGTCGCTCAAGGTCTTGCAAAAGGATTGTTTTTTGGGCATCTTGTTCAGCCAAAATATGATTTTGGTAGATGATTTCTTGTTGATATTCTATTTTTTCTGTAACATCTCTTGTGATAGCCGTAGCCCCTAAGAGCTTGCCTGCCCCATCAAGCAGTGGGCTGTACGAAACTTCATAATAGCGTGTTTCGTTGTCTTGTGCCGTATGGTTTTCGAGCGTTATAAATTCTTCCCCTTTCAAAGCACGTTGCCATGTAGCTTTTTGTTTTTGATAGGCTTCAGGTTGGGCTTCCAGCATATCAAGCATGGACTTGCCTACCACTACTTCGCGCCCAAAGAGCTGTAGGAACATTTTTCGGTGGGCTTCATTGGACACAAGGAATCTGTATTCCGTATCAAGTGCCACAATAAAGGAATGACTGGTATGGTTGATTAGATTTTGAAAGATACGATAGATGGAGTTCGTATTGGGCATTGCCAAATTTTTCATTATGATTTAATATGTAACTTAAAAAGTTTGCAAAGTTACAACATATAACAATGTGATGTACCAAAATGTAATAAAACCTTAAAAAAAGCAAAACATAACAGTAATACAATTAACAGTTGGTTCTTAAAAAATTATTGCGGAGGCAAAACTGTAGAACAGGCTTCCAGCCTGTTGTTTCAAATGATAAACAGGCTGGAAAGCTGTGCTACAGACTATTCCGCATTTTTTCATTAAAGTCTTTTAGGAACGACTAAAAAATAACTTGAGAATATTTAGCCACGCTGTAAGCGTCTGTTATCGAGCTTTTACGCAGTTAGGCAATACCAACAGACGCTTACAGCGTGGCTTCGCGTGAGTGAAATTATCATGTTATTTTATTTTCATTCCTTATAAACGTAAAAATAACCTTAGTTTGATAGCGACTTTACTAATTTGTATTCAAAAAAAGTAATTATTTAGCCCCCTGCCCCAAAGGGGAGAATTATCTCTAATTTTGGCATCTTTCATTTGTCAGTTTACACTTTTTTGAATATACAAATATAAAAAGTGGTTTTGAAAATTTTTAAAAATAAGTTTTTTTTGATAAATAGCTCATTATCAGATTTTTAAACCTATAAGGTCTTTAAAGACCTTATAGGTTTAAGGAAAAAAAGTGTAAACTACTTTTTAGGTGTTATGAAAGATGCTAAAATATCTTTAAAAGTATAAATTTTTGCCATTCGGCACACAGACGAGCCGCCTGTGGTACATCAAAAAGCCACTATTTGGTGTGGTAGCCCTATTCATAGTAGATAGCACTTTTATTTTACGTGGAGTTTGGTTGTTAATCCTGTGCTAATCAAAGCAAAAGATTTTGTTTTTGGGTAAATTCAGGCGTACTTTGTTTTATGAAAATACGCACCCCTTTTTTACTTCTTTTCACTTTGTTTTTTACCGCGTGTGGGAGCTATGATAGTAGCCCTTGCGGGGAAAGCAATGGCAATGTCATCACACAAGAAATAGCTGTTCCGCTTTTTCACAGTGTTTCGAATCAAACTAAGGCGAAAGTACGCATCACACAAAGCAACAACAATGAATACAGCGTAAAAGCTGTAGGCAGTTCAAATCTGTTGGAAGCCCTGAAATGCCAAGTATCTGGAGGCAAGCTAATTTTGACTGCACCTGCTTGTTTTGCCAATAAACACACCTTCGAAATCCACATCAAAATGCCGCGTATCTTAGCCCTTGAACTTACGCAGGCAGGCAAGATAATAGGCGAAAATAGTTGGTACACTGATGCTATAAGTATCAAAAACACAAGTTCGGGCGAGGTAGATATTGAACTTGATGCTACGCACCTGACAGTCTTGCATGACGGCTCAGGCAAAATCATGCTTTATGGATACAGTCCTACTATGAACATTCAGCATGAAGGTTCAGGAGATATACAAGCCTTTGGTTTATACACCAAGCAAGTCGAGATAGTTACAGACGGCTCAGGCGATGCAGAAGTTACGGCTTCTGAACGACTGAATGCACACATCAAAAGTAGCGGCGATGTACGCTACAAAGGCTATCCTGTTTTGGAGGTCATAGACGAGGGTAGCGGAGATATAGAAAATTACAATTGAGCATATAGCAACGCTACTGCGTGTGCTTCTACTCCCTCCTCACGTCCTACAAAGCCCAATTTTTCGGTGGTGGTGGCTTTGATAGAAATGTCTTCTACAGGAATATCCAAGACTTGGGCGAGGGTGTTTTTCATTTCTTCTATATAAGGCATCACTTTAGGTTTTTGCAAAGCAAGTACGGTGTCTATATTTCCGATACTGTATCCTTTTTCACGTATTTTGGAGGCTACATCTTTGAGTAAAATTTTACTATCAATGCCCTTAAATTCAGGACTTTGGTCTGAATAATGATATCCAATATCGCGCAAATTTGCCGCGCCCAAAAGCGCATCACAAATCGCATGAATCAGTACATCTGCATCTGAATGTCCCACTGCGCCATGTGTGTGGGGAACCTGTATGCCCCCTATCCAAAAAGGCTTGCCTGCCTCAAGGCGATGCACATCATAGCCATTTCCTATACGAAATTTCATAATTTTTTTATTTTTGAAAAAATATAGGGCAAAAGTAACTCTTTATAGATTAAAAATCAAAATAATTTTGCTCAGACTACTGTACAATTTTGAATTTATGTACAAAATAACGTTTGGTGGGGCATCAAACGTGGGAAAATAGTGTTTGGTGTCCCACCAAACACCTACAGCCCAACAAAAAACGGTTCTCTGACAATTTTGTCCATGCAAAAGTGAGAAGTTTTTTTAGCATTTCCAAATTTTCTTGCCTACCCACACATACAGCGCGGGCAGGCAAGGCATTTGGAAGTTTGAGGGCAGAAGTTTGAAGTACGAAGAACCCTTGCCTGCCCACACATACAGCGCGGGCAGGCAAGGGTTTAAGTTTTTTTAGTTTTTACCTTTTTCTTTGACATTTTTGAAACTTTGTTGTAGTCAAGGCATAGATTGAGGTAGTACTCAAAGTCTTTTCTGTTTACGAATCCTTCAGGATTTATGTAACAATAGCCTTTGTATTCTTTGCCTTTCATCAACATTTTTTCGTAGCCATGTCTTTCCGAAAGTTCTTCCTGTAAGGCAGGGTCGAAGCGCAACATCAAATTTTCGCCACTTACACAAATACAGGTTTTGCCATTTACCATAAAATTTAAAACGTTGAACATTTCTTTTTCCTCAACGTCTATGTGAGGCACTTCAGCCAAAAATTCTCTCACTTTGTCCGCGAGGTACGTGTCGTAAGCCATAATGCTATAGTTTAGGATTGCGCTTTTTTCTTGAAAAAGCTATTTTTGTGAATGAAGCCCTATCGTATTGCCTTCCGAATCAATGAAGATAGCTATATAACCAAATTCGCCAATGTGCGTTTTGGGTTGCACCACTGTTCCGCCTGCTTGTGCTATTCTTTGTTCTTCTGCCGTACAATCTTCGGTTTCAAAATACACGATAGTATTGTTTCCGTTGGGTATCATATCCGTTTTCTCTACCAATGCACCTGAAATGTTCGCGCCTTCGTAGTCAAAAGGGAAAAACGATTGCCTGCCCCACTCTATCGGCAAATCAGTAAACTGTATCTTGAATACAGCACTGTAGAATTTTTTGGCGCGGTCTATATTTGATACATGAATATCAAACCAACCTACAGGATTTACACTTTTCATTTTTAGAGGGTTTTAGTTTTATTGCGTTATCGCGGTGCAAAGATGCCACAAGTTCAAAACCTAAAATTGTAAAAATGGGACAAAGTTATTTTTTAGCATCAAAAATCAAAGACATTTTCAAATGGTCGCCATAAAATTCTTTGGGTGTAAGTCCTGTAAATTCCTTAAAATCCTTGATAAAATGGGCTTGGTCAAAATATTCGTTTTCGTAAGCCAAATCTGTAAGACTTTCCACTTTGGTTGTGAGCAAGGTTTTGAGCGTAGCTTGTATTCTGATGGTTTTGGAAAGTTGTTTGGGGCTTAGCCCTATTGCCAACGCAAACTTGCGTACTAATTGTCTGCGATTGATGTTGTTTTTTTCAGAAAGTCCGTGGACAGAAATTTGTCCGTTGCCTGTCAAAATAGTTTCAATAGTTGCCTTTACCACGTTGTCAATCGTTTGTTTATCAGTCAAATAATTTAACAAAAACGTTTCTATCATTTCTATCCTGTCAGATGTAGAGGTAGCGTTTAAGATTTTTTGTCCAATCTCTTCGCCTTCCTGCCCAAATAGTTTTTCTAATGGAACTGCGGTATTTTCAAGTTCTTTGATGGGCATGGTGGCAAAGGGCAGAAAGCCATTTGGACGAAAACAAACAAAGAACGTCCCTGTTTCTCCTGTAGGTTCTACTTGGTATGGTTTGGTTAATTGCCCAATCAAAAAACATCTGGGCAAAATTAGACTACCTCCCTCTTTGGGATAATGCTTGTATGTATCTCCATAATGAAAAATCAGTTTCATACAACCATCAGGAACTATAGTATTCCGCGTGGGTGTTTTTTCTTTTGGACTTTCCAATGTCCAATAACACTTGACAAACTCAGCTAATTCTTCGTTTGGCTCAAAAATCTGGGGGTTCATGGCGTTTTTCAGCAAAATTAGTATGCCTCTTGGATATTTTGTAATCCACACATAGCGCGGACAATATTAGACTTCTTGCGAAAGTATTTTTAACCCTTCTACATTTGGAGAAGGGCAGGGTTGAGGTATCAAAAATAGCACTTTCGCAAGAAGTCTATTTATTCCACCACTATTTTATCAAGTTTTCCAGTGTTCTTTTTTCTGTTCAGATTCCAAATCGTAAAGCTGATGATGGGCTGTCCAATGGCGATGGGAATTATCAATAAAAGTACCTGCGGCAAAAATGGAAATAACTTTGAATTATTGACTAAAAATGCTGTCAAGGCGGCAATAAACCCATGCGACATTCTGAAAATGTGTATAAAAAGCCAATAAAACTTGTTTTTGGGTTTTATGGTATAGTTGTAAATATCAACGCCACAACAATAAAGTCCAATGGTTGAAAATGAAAACAACACAATGGAATAAAAAATATCAGTGGACAAATTTATAACACCCAACACCACAAAGACACATGAGGTAACAAGCATTCCAATCGTCAAAACCCAATCTATGAGTGCAGGTTTTTGCCCTTTATGGAGTGTTTTGATAAACAAAACCCTGTAACCCGAAGCGGCTTGATAAAAGCTAATGATGGCTATAGGAATAAATATTTGGAGATTTGGTCTGAAAATACCCGCATTTAGCCCAAGCAATGTCGTAACTGCCATTGACCAAAAGAATATTTTGCCTGAAAGTCTATGGACAGTCTGTCCTTTTTTTGAAGTCATGGCGATAAGTCCACTGACCAAAGTCAAACTACCTGCAAGTATGTGGATTGGCTTTAAAATTTCTAAAATGCTCATACATTTTTTTAATACGCACAAAGGTAGATAGTCTTTTTGAGGTTTGCAAATGCTTACAAAAATTTGGGATAGCAAAAAACCTTGCCTGCCCATATACACGTATGGGCAGGCAAGGCATTTGGAAGTTTGAGGGCAGAAGTTTGAAGTACGAAAATCCCTTGCCTGCCCACGCTATGGAACGAGTAAAAAATAACTTGAGAATATTTAGCCACGCTGTAAGCGTCTGTTATCGAGCTTTTACGCGGTTAGGCAATACCAACAGACGCTTACAGCGTGGCTTCGCGTGAGCGAAATTATCATGTTATTTTATTTTCATTCCTA
>JAAFJK010000236.1:5964-8691 GCA_013298105.1 Cytophagales bacterium | reverse complement strand
AAAATAAAATAACATGATAATTTCACTCACGCGAAGCCACGCTGTAAGCGTCTGTTGGTATTGCCTAACCGCGTAAAAGCTCGATAACAGACGCTTACAGCGTGGCTAAATATGCTCAAGTTATTTTTTACTCGTTCCTAATCAAATGTTTTTTCTATAAATATCCTCCAATGCCATAAGACATTCGCCTATTTGGACAGAGGCAGTGGCATCTGTTTCGGTATGCATGAGCCAATCATCGTCAGGTGTGCGGGTATAAGTAACAACATCTACTTTGGTGCTATCTACCAAGACGTATTGTTTAAGAGAAGGAAGTAAAAGATAGCATCTCATTTTTTCGGTATGGTCATACAAAGCGGTACTTTCAGAGAGGACTTCTACCACGATTTGTGGGTTCAAGAGTACATCTAATCCGTTGTGTTTCAAAGTATCTAACACGACTTTTTCGCAAACTACTGTGATGTCAGCATAGACATACTTCTCACATTCAGGCAATTTTAAAAGTAAATCGCTTGGATAGACTTGGCACTTTTTTCCTTTTAGGCAAATGCCCAACTCGATAAGTATGTTACTCACAATTCGATTGTGAGGCTCTTGCGCACCCGCCATAGCGACTATATCGCCTGCATGGTATTCGCTTTTGTGGTCTGCTTCGGCTTCTTGAGCCAAATACATTGCGGGTGTAAGGGTTTGGGTAAGTGTTTGCATAGCATTTTTTGGAAGTACAAACGAAAAACCTTTTTTTTATTTTTTCGGTTGGCAATCCGCTCGCGGTTGTCAATCCGAAAAAATAGACTTCTTGCGAAAGTCTTTTTAACCCTTCTCCATTTGGAGAAGGGCAGGGTTGAGGTATCAGAAATAGCACTTTCGCAAGAAGTCTAATAAAAAAAAGACAAATATTTAGGCTACATCATCTTCAGTTCGCGCTCAAGGCGGTCTGAAAGATTTTTGCAAAGGTTGTCAATGTCCATTGCCATGATTTCGTCTGACGTGGCACGCCTGATAGTATCAGAGATGCCCGCCATGATTTCTATAGCAAATCTTTTCATCTCTATCACTTGCATATCTTTGTCCCAAAGGTCTATTTTGAGTGTGCCTTGTGTGGTATCGTCCCAGATAGAAAGCGCGATGGCTTTTGCCTCTTGCCAGCCCTCCGCAGGCGAGTCGTCTGCCATCCAGCGTAGTCGCTCGGGTACGTGGTCATCACCCAGACTTACGGCTATGTTTATTTCAGAAGTACGCATATTGAATGTTTAGTTTTAGTGAAATCTCCCCTTTGGGGTAGGGGCTTTATTTTTGAGTTGCAAAAGTAGCACAAAATTAACAGACTTCCGCTATTTTTTGCATAAGTTGGGCAAGGTCGGAGGTTTCTATCAAAATATTGTCATAGTCCAGCATCTTCATACAATAGACTTCTTGGTTATAAAAATCTGCGGTACAAGTCATATTTGGCACATTCACGTCCATGTACTGGCGCACAAAAGCCAACATATACGCATCATCTTCTGCCGAATAGCCTGCCATAAGCCAGACTTCATCTTCTTGCCTGTGGTCTAAGGAATAAAAAGAAGGATTCCGCACCCCAAAACTCAAATAACCAAAAGAGAAAAATGGATACAAGATTTTTTTACTTGAGATGTGTTGGTAGGCAAGGGCTTCTGCAAGTGCCTGCATCTTTTGTCTATAGCGTGTAAGGGTTTCGCCTTCGGGTGGTATATCGTCTGCATTTCGCCACCAACCACGCCAATCATAATACTGGAAATTGCCAATCTTGAGTTTATAGTCAAACGTACTATCACCACTGATGATATAACCGGGATAGTAAAATTTTCGTGCCGTTTCTTGTCCATGCTGAATCTCAAGCAACATAGTATAGATGCCCAAGCTGTATTTGCTGTATGCCATATCATACAGCCCGAGCAGACTTACCAAACATTTTTTGCCTACATCAAAAAAACTAACCGCTACCAGTTTATCGCCTTCATAAACGCCCACTTCGTAAGTTTCAAAAATAGGTTCATGCGTACTATCAGGCGCGACATGAAAGAAGTGCGCCAATTTATCAAATATGAAGCCTTTGAATTTACCTTTTTGTTGTTGATACAGCCTTTCGTGCGCCTCTGTGAGTGCGAGCGGTTGTATTTTTACTTCAAACCTTTTGCCATTTTGTTTGAGGATTTTTTGAAGACTTTTGCTAAAAGTGTGTTTGTCTAAATGGAGGCGAATGTTGATTACTTCGCGGACATCTTCTGATATACACATCACTTCAGACCTATAAAGCATATAAGAACTTCTAAACCAACCACTTGACATATAGCTATCTAAGCGGGAGGCAGGCAAGATTTTGGGTGCGTATAATTGTACTATCATAATGCAATCTAACAATTTTGAAATAAGAGCCATTTTAACCTCAAATATATTATTTTTTGCTATACATTCCACACAATCACTTATAATTTTACAAAAAAAGTTGATTTTATTTCAAAAATGGTGTTGTTGTTGCACAAATATAACTATTTTGCACCTTGCCTACCCAATGTAGTCTTTTTTTCGGATTAACAACCGAAAAAACAAATGAGTATTCATAAACAACGTAAATCGTACATCTTAAATCGTAAATATCATGACAGAACAAGTCGTTTTTCCATTGAGTCGAAGGTTTGCCCTTCTTTTTGGACCTTTGCTGTGTGTTTTTTTACTATTTTTATTTGATACTATAGATACAGG
>JAAFJK010000236.1:0-5954 GCA_013298105.1 Cytophagales bacterium | reverse complement strand
GCGTGTGATAGCTGTGATGGCGTGGATGCTTGTTTGGTGGATAGGCGAGGCGATAGATTTGGCTGTAACGGCATTGCTACCCATTGTGCTTTTTCCGCTTTTGGGCATCATGGACATAGAGGCAACTACGAAGTCTTATGGGAGTTCGGTTATTTTTCTTTTTATGGGTGGTTTTTTGATTGCGCTTGCCCTCGAACGCTGTAATTTGCATTTGCGCATAGCCTTGAATATAGTCAAAATGACAGGCACAAAACCTAACAAAATCATTTTGGGCTTTATGTTTGCCACTGCTTTTTTGAGTATGTGGATTAGTAATACGGCTACGACTGTGATGATGCTCCCGATAGCTACTTCAGTTTTGGCACTGCTGGATAGTCAAGAAGGTAACAGCAAAGGCATGGAGAATTTCGCGCTTACGCTTTTGCTGGGCATAGCGTATGCGGCTACGATTGGTGGGTGCGGTACTATCATTGGCACGCCTCCGAATACTGTTTTTGCGTCTATTATTCACAAGTTATACAATTATGAAATAAGTTTTGGACAGTGGGCAATGTTTGGGATTCCGTTCGCTTTTACGCTTTTGATGGCAAATTATGTCATCATGGTGCATTGGCTTTACCCAAACCGTTTAGGCGATTTTAAGCAAATAGGCGAAGTGATTGACCTAAAAATCAAAGACTTGGGCAGAATGACTAAGGCAGAAAAACTCACTTTGACGATATTTTTGGTTACGGCTCTTTTGTGGATTTTTAGAGATTTATTGAACCATTATTTTGGTTCTATAGGCATCAAAGTAAAGTTGGACGATACTATGATAGCTATAGCAGGTGGCTTGGCGGTTTTTCTCACGCCCTTGCATTGGGAAAAGGGAGAGTTTCTGATGCAATGGGAAGACACCCGAAAGATGCCTTGGGGAATCTTAATGCTTTTCGGTGGTGGATTAAGCCTCTCCAGTGCGCTCGACCAGTCGGGAGTTATCCAGCTGATAGGCAATGCAGTGGGTAGCTACAGTTATTTAAATATTTGGGTGATTGTGTCTATTTTGGTTATTTTGGGTGTGTTCATGTCTGAAGTCATGAGCAATGTCGCTATGGTGGCTGTGATGACTCCTGTCGTAGCGGCACTTGCCATTGGCATGAAGCAAAACCCGCTCCTGTTTACGATACCTGTTACGCTTGCAGCAAGTTGCGCGTTCATGTTGCCTATGGGTACGCCTCCGAACGCTATAGTATTCGCAAGTGGCAAGATAAAGTTTTTTCAGATGGTAAAAGTGGGCTTTGTGCTAAATTGGGTGGGCATTATCTTGATGATAGCCATTTCGCAAACTTTCCTGCTGTGGATATTTGGTATAGAAATAGGCAAGTTACCTGATTGGGTAAAGCCGCATTAAAAGCTATGGTTGCCTAAACTGATTGACTTTTTCAATGTCTTATATTTCACTCTCGAAGAACCAAACGAGCTGACCATCTTGGTGGAGATATTTTTTTACATTTTTAATCTTCACAAAAATTGTCAGGCAACCGCTATTTTTATTCCAATTTTTTTACGAATTTTGCAAACGATTGCAAGAAAACGCATTTTTACACCGTTTTAGTACCAATTAGCCTTTACTCTCCCATAAAAAATATGCAAGAAAACTTAGCCGCACCTGTAGGTACTGCCCTCGACAGGTTTATCCATCAAAAACAAGAGCAATTTCCTTTTGCTACAGGCGAACTCTCACAACTCCTTCGTGATATAGCCCTCGCAGGCAAGATAGTGAATCGTGAAATCAATCGTGCAGGGCTGATAAATATCACAGGCGCATACGGAGCGCAAAATATACAAGGCGAAGAACAACAAAAACTTGATGTGATTGCCAACGTGCGCTTTATTCGCGCACTGCGCAATGGGGGCGAAGTCTGCGGTATCATCTCCGAAGAAGAAGATGAACTCATAGACACAGGCAAACCTGAAGGCAAATATGTCGTGGCGATAGACCCGCTCGATGGCTCATCAAACATTGATGTAAATGTATCGATAGGCACTATTTTTTCGGTCTATAGGCGCGTATCTGAGCAAGGTACACCTGTAGAGGCGCGTGATGTATTACAGATAGGACATAAGCAAGTCGCGGCGGGTTATTTGTTGTATGGCTCCTCTACTATGTTGGTTTATACTACAGGCTATGGCGTGCATGGCTTTACTTATGAGCCTTCATTGGGCGAGTTCTTTTTGTCCAATCCAAATATGCAAATCCCAGCAACTTCCAATATTTACTCTTGCAATGAAGGCAATGCGCGGGACTTTCCTGCCGAGATAACGGCTTACTTAGATTTTTGCAAAGACCAAAAATATTCTGCCCGTTACATAGGTTCGTTGGTAGCAGATTTTCACAGAAACTTGCTCAAGGGAGGAATTTATCTATATCCTTCTACCAAAAAAGCACCTAACGGCAAACTCCGCTTGATGTACGAATGTAATGCCCTTGCCTACATAGTCGAGCAGGCGGGAGGCAAGGCAACAGATGGCAAAAGGCGCATTTTGGATATTCCACCCACCGAATTGCATCAGCGTTGCCCGCTATACATTGGCTCTACAGAAATGGTAGAGCGTGTGGAGGGCTTTTTGAAAAATGCCTAAAAAAATCCTTCTCTATTTTTTGGATTATTAGCGTTTTTGTACATACTTTTAGCACGCGGATAACGCAGATTAAGCGGATTTTCACAGATTTTTTATATTTTAGAAATTAAAAAATCCGTTGTCATCTGTAAAATCCGCGTTATCCGCGTGCCTCTTTCACAAATTAATAAAGTTGAGTACAAATCAGCACATCATTACAAATCCCATTTAATCTATCGTGGGCTTATCGACTCTATAGATTTGATAGTTGCGGTCAAAAGACAGTTCGATTGCCTTTTCTTGATTCATGTCTTTGGCGGGTGTATCGGAAGTTTGATAAGCGTGTTTGAAGCTGAAGCTCACGATATATCGCCCTTTTTCCTCGTCATGCTTGTATTTCCATGTTTCCCACATAGGGTTGATGGTTTCATTGAGCATATTTTTCCAATCTTGCTTCATGCGCCTCCATACGTGCCTATAGGTTACTTTATCCTCTCCAAAATAGCTATCGAGGGTATTTGGAAAAAAGGGGCTAATCCTATCATAATCTTTTGATTGGAGTGCTTCGAGATAGTTTTCTACCTTTCTTTTGAGGTCTGCACTTATCTGATTATGATTCAGGGCAGGTTTTTCTTTGTGCTTGATAGGCAACGAATTGCTTTGCCAAAGGTCTAATCCCATGCAGCCCAGCCCTGCAAAAAAGAACCACATAGTCATGTGGTAGTTTGTTTTTACTTTTACTTTTTTGGTGCTTAGATTGCTGATGCTTGAGAGCAAGACAAGTCCTATACCTATGACCATAAGGGGGTGGCGGTTCGCAAAACTGATAAGAAAGCCCCACATTCCTTCTTGGGTGGGCGTAACGTCGAGAAACATGGGTGTCTGAAAGAAAAAATTATATTACAAGTAAATTGAAAGCCATTTTAGCGTCTTTGGCATAGTCTTCGCCATTTTCGAGCATATCTATATCGCCATCTTGATAAAACCAGTTTACAGTTACGTTGCCTTCTTTGTTGGCGTGGTAATCGTTCAACAAATTGATAATTTGCTGAAAGCGAAACGAGGTGCTGGTGTTGAAATAGTCTAACCGAAAGTTGAAAGTCAGTTTTTTGTTTGGCTCTGCCGTATAGTCTTCAAGCCACTCCAAGACAGGATTGTAGATTTCGTTGGTATATTCAGGATAAGAACTTTCGCTAATCTCCATAATGCCTGTATCGGCATTGAGGCTTATGGTGGGGGTTTCTTCTGAACCCTTAAGGAAAAAGTTGTCCATAATTATTTGTTGAAGCGTTATGATTTGAAATCTAACGCAATTTTAAAGCAAATTTATACAATTTGCAAATTTATCACTAACTTTCCACAAAAAACATCTGTACTTCGCCTTTGTTTTTGGCTTGTATCAGCCCGCGCGGTGTACATCTGAAGTGGTCTTTCACAAGGTTGTAGGTAGTTTCGGAGATATTGACCTTGCCTGCCTCGCCGCTACTCTCCATACGCGCCGCGATATTTACGGCATCACCCCAGACATCGTATGCCATTTTGCTTTTGCCAATCACGCCCGCTATTAGTTCGCCTGTATGAATGCCTACCCGTAGCTCCCACGCAGGCAAGTTGGCAAGTTCTTTTTCGTGTTTCCATTTTTTCATAAAAGCCTGCATAGCGAGTCCCGCTTTTACGGCATCTACAGGGTTCGTTTGGTTTTTGACAGGAACACCCGCTACAGCCATGTATGCATCACCTATAGTTTTGATTTTTTCGAGATTATAAGTTTCGCATATTTCATCAAAAGCCAAAAAACAAGTATTCAAATTTTCTATAATTTCTTGTGGCTGTAGCTTTTCTACCATTTTTGTAAACCCTTTGAAATCTGTAAATAGTATCGTTGTCTGCGCATAATATTTGGGCGTAGCTTGTCCGCGTGCTTTGAGTTCTTCTGCCACTTCTTCGGGCAAAATATTCAGAAGTAGCTTTTCGGATTTGTTCCTTTCCTCCGCCATGTGGATATTTTGTTCTGCGATAAGGTCGCTTGCCTGCTTCAGTTCTATGTTTTTAAGTTTGTGAATTTCGGCTTCTTGTTTAGACTTTTGCAAGTCGTGTTTAGTTTCAAGATTGGTATATTTTGCTTCATTTTCTTCGCCTATGATGATGGCGTGGATTTCCATATATTTTTCATAGCAGGCAAGGGCTTCTTCTGATTTTTCCAATGCCTTATAAACTTCCGAAAGTCCTTGATAGGCACGCTGTAGTCGGATTTTTGCCATAGATTGTGTAGCATTTTCTATCACTTTTTGGTAATAAAAAATAGCTTTTTCATACTCTTTCAAAGTCGTGTAAGTCCTACCCAGATTCAGTCCTGTGGTAGTGATGCCCAATACATTTTTTGTATCTATGCGGATTTGATAACTTTTCAGAAAATAGTCTATAGATTTTTCGGGTTCGTGCAGTTGCTCATAAGCCGTCCCCAAATCGTTGTAAATCCGCGCCTCGACCGCAGAGAAGGCTTCGCGCAGGACGGTAGGCAAGGCTTTGTAATAACACGCTATGGCTTCTTGGTAGTTTTTGCGGGCAAAAGCAAGATTGCCCAAACCACACAAAGCTGAACTATAACCTTCCAAATCATTGATTTTTTGAAAGATTTGCATAGCTTCTTCGTAAGCATTTTGGGCATTTTCAAATTGCTTCATATCCAAGCAAAAACCTGCTAACATATAGGCAGTCCAACTTAGGCTGATGTCGTCTTGGGTTTCGCGGGCTTTGTCAAGCCCTTTTTGAATATAATAAAAGCCCAACTCAAACTCGCCCATGCGCCAATAAATATTGCCATATATCGTATAAAGGCAGGTAAGGGCATAAGAATCTGTATCCACCAAAACCAACAGTGCGTCCTCAAAATATTTGATGGCTTGTTTGGTATCGCCTTTGCCAAAATAGGCTTCTACCCCAAACATTACCTCCGCTTCTGCTATCCCTCTGGCATACTTGATGCTGGAGGCGAGTGCATACACCTCTCTGGCATATCCACAAGCCACCATCAAGTCAGAGGTGCGTGTTTTGGCAATTTTAAGTCCCAAACTATCTATTTGGGCAATGATTTGGTCAGTCATGGGATTGACGATTTAAGATGTACAATTTATGATTGTAAGTATTAGAAACGAGTAAAAAATAACTTGAGAATATTTAGCCACGCTGTAAGCGTCTGTTATCGAGCTTTTACGCGGTTAGGCAATGCCAACAGACGCTTACAGCGTGGCTTCGCGTGAGTGAAATTGTCATGTTATTTAATTTTTCAGACTACTGTACAATTTGATATTTTTTATTTTCAACGTTGTCAATGGTCGAAGACCTTGGTAAAG
>JAAFJK010000432.1 GCA_013298105.1 Cytophagales bacterium | reverse complement strand
GACAAATGGCAAATGCTCCCTCTGTGAAGCTGAATTTTGCAGGTATTTTTTTGACAGTAATAGCTTGCTTTGTATATACATGATAGTAGTAATCATACATAAAGTAAGAAATACTAAAACAATAAATCACTAAAAAAATACCTATACTCAAAATACGATAATACTTTTTTTTATTGAGGTATTCCTTAAAAATTGTACCTAACCAAAACATCAATAAACTAACAGGTATATATTCTAAGGTTTTTATAAGATTCAATCCTGCATCTTTGTAAAAGTAATCTATGATGTGATCAACAAATATAAATAACCAAACAGGTAAAACCATTAGACTTATTCTGTATAACATCGAAATATTTTGCACATAAGTCAGTGCAAAACCCAAAACAAAAAATAAGGCTGAAATATTAAATAAGCCTTCCTGTTCTCTCACTCTAAGTCCCAAAAAAGGAAATAAAAAAAAAGTAGTGAATAAAGACAATAGAATCAAAAGAATATGCTTTTTCATGTATTTTTGAGGGTGTGATAAATCAATTTATCTCAATAACTTATCTATTTCTTGTTTAATCTTTAGCCTAAATACTTTATCATTCCAAAAACCATTAATATGGGTAACAACTTTTCCTTTATGATTTATAATATAAATTTTTGGAACACCAGTTATTTTTAAAATTGTAGCAAAAATTTTATCTTTATCATATACAAAAGTAGTGCTGTCAGAAAATAATTTGACATGGCGCGAAGTTTCAAATTTTTGATAAGTATCTGATATAGCTGGATTGATTGCCAAAAATACTATATTTTTATTATTTTTGTATTCTTTTTTTATGTAATTTAATTCTTCAATTTGGGAAATACAAGAACCACAATTTGAACTCCAAAAATCTAATACGAGAACTTTGCCTAATAAATCTTTTTCAGTCAGCGTACTTCCATCTAATTTTGTGAAGCTGAATTCTGTAGGTATATTTTTGACATTGATAGCTTGTTTTGTATATAGATGATAGTAGTAATCATACATAAAGTAAGAAATACTAAAAAAATAAATCACTAAAAAAATACCAATACTCAAAAGTCGATAATACTTTTTTTTATCGAGGTATTCCTTAAAAATTGTACCTAACCAAAACATCAATACACTAACAGGTATGTATTCTAAGGTTGATGTAAGCACTAAGTCTGCCTCTTTGTAGAAATAATCTATGACATAACCAGCAAATATAAATAACCAAACTGGTATTATTATAATACACATCTTATATAAAGTAGAAATATTTTTAATGTAAGTTAATCCAAATCCCAAAACAAAAAATAAGCCTGACATATTGAGCAGTCCAGCCTCAAATCTCACACTAAGTCCCAAAAAAGGAAATAAAAAAAAAGTAGTGAATAAAGACAATAGAATCAAAAGAATATGCTTTTTCATGTATTTTTGAGGGTGTGATAAATCAATATTTGATTTGTTAATAATGAAAAACAGCCGAACTTACAAAATTATTTTTTTTTATGCCGTTGTTGGTGTGCGGATAACGCGGATTTTACAGATGACAACGGATTTTTTAATTTCTAAAATATAGAAAATCCGTCAAAATCCGCTTAATCTGCGTTATCCGTGTGCTAAAAGCATACACAAAAACACTACTAATCTTTAAAGTCGTTATCAAAATGACAGGATAATTACTTCTCCAAAAGCCAATTTAAAGCATCTGCTTCATTCTCAAAATATTGGATTGGAAATTTATGCGTTGATTCAGCCATTGCTTGCTCTAAAGCTACTTGCTCAAATAATCCTTTGCTAACCAAAAAAGCTAACTTTTTTAAGTTAGTTTGATTCCAAAAACCCATCACAACTTCATCAGTCCAAGTCTGCATTTCAAGATTGATGGTGTAGAAAAAATTGTTTGTATCACATAAAAACAATTCAACAGGGTATTGTGATACTATACTCAACTTCAAATGCTGATAATCTATATAGTCTTGGTCAGTAGCTTGGTTTGTGCCTTCTTTCCATTTTTCTTCAAACAAGTTACTCTCACTATCAAAGTATAAGTCTGCTAACTTATGCTCAAGAATATTGTTTTTTTTCATGAGATTTTTTATTACGATTTAGAGTGTGATAGTTTTACAAATGCAATGTTCTTAAAATCATCTGGAAAAAATGCAAAATACAAAACATTACAAATACAATACTGCTTGCAAAGTTAGGGTATATTACGAAAATTACAATATGAGTGCCACGTTATTCATGATTATTTTTTGTAAAAAAGAGAAAATACAGCTGTTGTGCTTAGTCTGTGACTCGTATCTAAGCACAACAGGGGATTTGTGAGCGAATTACGAGATTGTTCGCTTTGCTCACAATGACAAACTCGGCACTCCCACAAAAATTGTCAGAGAACCAGAAAAAGGTCACCTGAAGTAGTTATTTTTCCTCAAAGCCTTGCCAACTGCTGTTGGATAAGGTCGTCAGAGATTTCGGGGTTTTGCCAAAGGACTGCTTTATGTACTATGTCATAAATAGCTATTGGATAAAGTGCATCTGCCTCTGCACCCATTTGGAGGAAGTCTTCGGCTTCTTCAAAGGTTTGGTGGGCTTCCCAACAAACCGAGCCTTGCTCATAAATAGCAAAATAAGGGGTATTTTCCATGTTGTTTTTAGTGTTTGTCAATATCTTATAATCCAGTCCTTGCCTGCCCAGCCGTCCTGCAAAGTCATCAAATCTATAGTAGGATTGATGAGTAGTCGGCTTGGGCGACCATTCAGCGTTACATACACTTCAGCACGTACTTGTGGATTTTGTATGCCCTTGCCTGCATAATGACGACCGAGAAAATGCGCAAATTGCAAAATCATATCAGGTTGCATAGCCATTTGTTTTTCTTGGTGTGGATTCAAAAACTCTCGGTTATCTACTATGCCTTCCTTGCCTGCCCGCCCATCACGCACGTAGAAAGTAGCCGTACCTGCTTTTTCTATCAGCATCACACGCCATGAAAACCGATAACCTTCTTCAGTCCAAAACAAGTCGCCTTCATACAATAAATATCGAAGTGGAAAAAGCACCAAAAACACATAAAAAACAGCATATACCCGCCATGACAGCATCGATAAATAGTGTTTTTGAGCCATTTTTTCAAGGCTTATTTTCTGCCAAAGTCTTTTGTGCCAATCGGCAGAAAAGAAAATCAACGTAGCCCCTATCATCACTATAGGGAAAATGCCTATCTGAAACATAGCACCTGTGAGTGCATGAAAAACCACTACCACAAGGTAGGCGAGTGGGCGCGTTTGCCTGTAGGCAAGTAGGAAAGGTATCGTACAATCATAGACCATACCCGCCCAACTAAACACATAAGCTGTTATCTTATAACTGAAAACCCACCCTATTGCCCAAATTTTATCTTGCGCAGGCAGCCATATCCGAAGTGGTAGCGCATCTATAAGCCAATCATAGTTTATTTTGGCGATGCCTGCATAAAAATAAACCATACCAAGTAGTACCTGAAACTTCCAAATTTCTATCCTTGCTACAGTATCTTCAGCCGACTTGGGGGCAGGAGAGAAAATCAACAAAAACAGCGCAAGACTTACAAAATAGTAATGATTCAAATAATACGTAAGGTCTATCAGCTCTATGTACGTAAAACTCAAAAACAAAAAAACAATAGACACACGATAATACACCCCAAAAATCACACCCAAAGCACACACTATCATTAGTCCATGCACTGCATACAGCCACGCGGTAGGCAAGTTGGGTATCCAATAAAAACCGTAATATTTGAACTGAAAAACTGTCTGAAAGTGCGCCTCTATCCACCCCAAATACATAAACCGCACTGCACTAAAAAGCAACATCATGCCCATCACTACCCTGAAAGTAAGCAAAGGCGCGGCTGAACATTTAACATTTAACATTTAACATTTAACATTTAACATTTAACATTTAACATTTAACATTTAACATTTAACATTTAACATTTAACATTTAACATTTAACATTTTTTACAAAACATTGATAATAAATAACTTATACATAAAAACTTGTTCCCTGTTCCCTGTTTCCTGTTCCCTGTTCCCTGATAAATGTTAAATGTTCCCTGTGAGGCTTATTTCCATTTTAAGTTGTCGGTAGTTTGATATAGATATATCATAGCGTTGGATATATTTATACTCCTCCTCAAACTCATCTAAAAACTCATCTTTGTCCTCAAATCGTTTATAGGCTTCTTTATAATAGCTCACAGCCGTATCTTCATCTTGTTTGCAGAGATGAAAATGTCCTAAACCCATCAAGTCATATTCGCTCAATGCCCCCTCAAAATCTTTAGCAAGTTGTTCATAGAAGCTGGCACTTTTTTCTAATTCTCCCAACCGAAAATAAGTTTTGCCAAGTGCGCTGATATTCCAGAGGTTACTTCTATCGAGGTCATAGCTGCGGAGTAGGCAGGCAAGGGCTTCTTCAAATCGTTCGAGCTGATTGAGGCAAAAGCCCATATTGTCGTGTACGAGCGAAAAATACGGATTTATTTTGACAGCTTTCTCATAATAATAAAGGGCTTTTTTGTAGTTGTCAAGCTCTTGATAACAGTACGCCGCCCCCTCATAAGGGTAGCTGCGCGTATCGCCTGCTTCTATAGCTCGCTCATAATATTCTATAGCTTTGTAATAATCCGAATACAGTCCCATTTTGCCATGCATAGCGCGTTGCTGATAGCAAAAGCCCAATCCACTCAACGCGATATAGTTTTCAGGCTCAAGCCCTATCAATATTTCATTGATTTCTATAGCCGCTTTGTACTTGCGTTCCTCTTGGTAGCAGTAGCCAAGTTCTTGCAAAACAGTCCTATGTTCAGGTTTGACAGTCAAAATCTCCTCATACCAATAAATCGCTTGCGCATAGTTTTGAATGGCTTGATACGAGCGTCCGAGCTGTTCGCGCCCCCAAAGGTCTATTTGCATATCATCTGCTTGCAGATAATATTGTATTGCCATACTGTAGTCATCTAAACATTGATAACAATGAGCCAAATTGCGCAAACTCCACGCCTCTTTGTCGCCCATGCGGTAGCTTTTTTGGTGATACAGCAAGGCTTTTTTGAAGTCGCCTATTTTTTGATAACTCACGCCCAGCCCTTCTATAGTCAGCAACTCATCAGGCTTAAGTTCGTAGCTTTCTTGGTAATATTCAATGGCTTTGTGAATATCGCCCATTTCGCTGTAGCAATTTCCGAGTTGGCGCAAGTTCCAAGCATCTGTAGGATTTTCTCTATACAAGTACAAAAATTTCTCAAGAGCCAAAGGCATCTCTTTCAATGCCAAATAGCATACACCTATGTTGGCAATGTTTTCTGCATCATAAGGATATAACCCCTCGACCTTTTGATAATACAACAAGGCTTGGGCATATTCGTTTTTTTTGTAATAGCAAAAGGCAATATGACTCCAGGCATTGACGAGTTCGTCAAATTCAAACGCCAACTCCTGCTCTATGGCAGGCAAGGCTTCCAAAAGAAGTGGGAGGGCTTGGTCATATTGTTCTTGACGCAAGGCATGGTAGGCTTTTTCCAAAGTGTACTCCATATTTGCAAATATAACAAAATAAATTTAATTTAGCACCCAAACTACCATAATATTCAGATTAAACGCACCAAAATAAAAGTTTCCCTAATTTCATCAGGGACTATTCAAGATTGAATCTCTAAAAAGGTTAAAAAACTGGTTCTCTAACAATTTTTGTGAAGAGGAAAAAGAGCATACTTTGTGATAATGAGCGAAGCGTGTGAGCAAACCACGACATTGTTCGCTTTGCTCACAAGGACAAAAATTGTCAGACAACCGTTATTTTTTACTTTGATAACGACTTTAAAGATTAGTAGCGTCTTTGTGCATACTTTTAGCACGCGGATTTTTACGGATTTTTTATATTTTAGAAATTAAAAAATCCGTTGTCATCTGTAAAATCCGCGTTATCCGCGTGCCTCTTTCAAATTATTAGCATAATCCTTTATCTTTGCAAAATATGACTTTTGACATCATTGATTGGGGAATCCTTGCCTACCCGAAGGCGTGGGAATTGCAAAAAAAATATTTTCACGAAATGCTTGAGCAAAAACGTGCAGGCTTGCCTACCGCCAACTATTTATTTTTTTGTGAACATCTGCCTGTTTTTACCTTAGGCAAAAGTGCCAATGAAGCCAATTTATTGGTTTCGCAGGCAAGGCTGGAGGCTGAAGGAATCGCAGTCTATAAAGTAGAAAGAGGCGGGGACATTACTTTTCATGGATTGGGGCAGTGCGTGGGCTATCCTATCTTGAATTTAGAAAATTTTGGGATAGGTATTCGCCAATATGTTTGGCAACTGGAGGAGGTCATCATCAGGACAGTCGCTACTTGGGGCATAGAAGCCGATAGATTGGCAGGCTCGAGCGGAGTGTGGGTGGCAGGCAAGCGCAAGTTATGTGCTTTGGGCATCAAGTGTAGCAGTGGCATCACAATGCATGGATTCGCGCTAAATGTAAATACAGATTTGCGGTACTTTGAGTACATGAACCCTTGCGGTATTTTGGACAAAGGCGTTACTTCTATAGCCCAAGAGGTAGGCAAGGAAATCTCTATGTCTATCGTAAAAAAAGAACTTACCTGCCATTTTGAAGCTGTTTTTTGTGGGAAATAGGTTAAATCTTGGGTTTCATAAGACAATACTCCGTAGCTCTTTTGCGACGGTTTTTACTATATTAAAGTGTTGATAATTAAATACTTAAATATTTCATTGTCCCGCTTTTATTTTGCTATAAACCTCGTTTTGATTTTTATGCGTGTATGGGAACTGTCTGAAACACGCATAAAATGGGCTTATTTTGGGTTAATATTGCTGGGGACTGGAATCGGACATTAAAAACCTACGGAGTATTCCACACACATACCCAAACAATAAAAGGTTTCCTGAAATTTCTAAGTGACTTGTTCCAAAAACATGAAAAATATCATACACCGCCTCCCAAAAATCAAAATGTCCAGTAATAAATTTAAATTCGTTATCAAACTATCGCACAAAAAGTAAGCGTTCGCCCATTTTCTGTGTGTGGAAAGTGCCGTTTTCGTAGGCAAGGTGTCCCGAAACTATAGTATGTGTGATGCGGGCAGGCAAGGTAGTACCTTCGAGGGGCGACCAGCCACACTTATAGTGCAGACTGTCTTTGGTTACTTCTGTCTTGCCTCCCAAATCCACCAGCACCAAATCAGCCCAATAACCTTCACGAATAAACCCCCTCTCAGCTACCTGAAAACATATCGCGGGGGCGTGGCACATCTTTTCTACTACTTGCTCAAGGGTAATCTTGCCTGCCATACTGTGCTGAAGCATCAGCAGTAGCGGGTGCTGTACGAGTGGTAAGCCTGAAGGCGCGTTCCAATAACTTGCTTGTTTTTCGTCCCAAGTATGTGGCGCGTGGTCTGTAGCTATGATGTCCAGCCTATTGTCCAGCAAACCTTTCCAAAGCGCGGCTTGGTCTGCGGCAGTTTTGATGGCAGGATTGCATTTGATAAGATTGCCAAGTTGGGCATAGTCATCTTTATTGAAACTCAAATGATGCACACAAACCTCTGCCGTAATGCGCTTTTGGGCAAGCGGAAGTGTATTGTCAAAAATTCCTACCTCGTCTGCAGTCGTGATATGCAAGATGTGTAGGCGCGTATTATGCTTTTTGGCTAACGCAATCGCCAAAGAAGACGACTTCAGACAGGCTTCCGCGCTTCGGATTTCGGGGTGTTTTTCAGGAGAAATGGCATCTCCAAATTTATCCTTATAAAGTTGTGTATTTGTCTTTACAGTCGCCTCATCTTCGCAATGCGTAGCAATGAGCATACCCGCATTTTGAAAAACGGCTTCGAGAGTGGAAGGATTATCTACCAACATATTGCCTGTAGAAGAACCCATGAATATTTTTAAGCCACAGACGTTTTGTGGATTAGTCTTCAAGACTTCCTCCAGATTGTCGTTGCCTACACCCATAAAAAACGAATAATTGGCAAGCGATACTTGCGAAGCGCGGGCATATTTATCAGCCAAAAGTGCTTGAGTAAGCGCATTAGGGACAGTATTGGGCATCTCCATATAGCTCGTTACGCCCCCTGCTACTGCCGCCCTACTTTCTGTAAAAAGGTCGGCTTTGTGCGTGAGTCCTGGTTCTCGAAAATGTACTTGGTCATCTATCACGCCAGGAAGTAAAAGTGTAGCCTGAGCATCTATGCGTTTATCGGCAGGCAAGTGCTGTAAATCCGTGCCTATGCGCTGTATCCTACCATTTTCTATAAAAATATCTTGCGCCTTAATCTCTCCTTCGTTTACAGTAAGGGCGTTGAGTATCAAAATTTTCATGTTTTTTATGTTTTTTTCTGCAAATTATAGTAAAAAAAATAAAAATGTATTATATTTGGGTGCAAATATCAAAACTATCCCCTCTACATTTATGGAAGGCAAGAACATACAAGGCTACTTGAAGCAATTAGCCGAAGACATGAACGCAAGCTACACTGAGTATTCTGACGATACCGTCATTATTACTTTCGCGCTCGAAGATGCCCGTTTTCAAAGCGTGCGCGGTCTTATTCAAGAAAAAAGCTCTGGGCTTTTCTTAATCCTAAGCTCTGTAATATGCCGTTTGCACGAGCAACCAGACGTGGATTTCAGGAAAATGCTTGAGCGCAATGACGACCTTGAGTACTCTAAAATCACCATCACAGATGAAGACTATCTCGAACTGACTGCGCACATGAGGTACGACCTCGTAAATCCTGACGAGCTTCGCTATATGCTACAAGAAGTAGCTACTCAAGCCGATAAACTCGAACACGAAATCACAGGAAAAGACCATCACTAAGCAAATTATGGTTCTTAGAAAGCTATTGTTTACAGAAAACTGTAGCACACCCCTTCAATGTGTGAAACCCTGAAAAGGTGTGTTACAGCAATAACTTTTTAAGAACCTTGTTTTTTTTTGCTTTTTGGCATAATTTTCTATCTAAAAATTAGGATAAACGCAAAGCCCATGTTTTTTCGCATTCGTAAGATACGTACCCGCCTTCAGCTCTACTTTATAGGGCTGATAAGCGCGTTTGTAGTTACGCTTATGATGCTCCACTTTCATAACTGGCGTTATCAATACCACTATGCACTGAGCAGTGAGATAAACGCTTTGCAACTGAACTTGCCTGCCATGATAAGTACAGGCAAGGACTTCATCATGCTTGAAAGTAAAAGTCCACAATTTCTCTTGGAAGGCGAAACACCCTACTTGAACCGCTATCATAAATATAGCGTTGATATTCGCCAAAATATCAAAAGCATAGAAGAAATGCCTTTGACAGAGAAACTGGGTATGAAAAAAGAACTTGCCTACGCACATACACTGATACACGAATACCACGAAGTTTTTATGGACTTGGTAGGCAAGCTAAGAACACGCGGATTCAAAGGATATGGACTTGAGGGCAAGATGCGTGAAGCTATCCACAAACTTCAAAGTCTTACTGTGCTTGACCCCATCGCAGTACTTACGCTGCGCAAATACGAAAAAGACTTTTTGCTTCGCAAAGAAGACGGCTACAAAGATACACTGCACCTTCAAGCGGCTAAAATCATCACAAATACCCAAGAAAAAATACGTCAAGAAGCTATAGCAAAGCGTATCCAAGTAGATACTACCCTCCAAAACAAAGTCCAAACGCTCCTGAACGAATATGTCCGTCAATTTGATAAACTCGTAGAGATAGAAAAAGCCATAGGGCTACAAGGCGGACAGCAAGGACTGTATGGAGATGTAGGCAGTTCAGCCCAAAAAATAGAGAAACAATTAGCCAAAATAACCGAAGAAATACAAATCAAGACAAAAACACTGATGCAAAGTGCCAAAGATTTGTTGTATATCTTTATAACGATTATTGTATTTTTGGCAATTTTGTTTGCTTTGATAGTATCATACAGAATGGCTACGCCTATCATTTTGCTCGACCGAATCGCCAAATCTATCACCAACGGAATGCGCAACCAAGAAAAGTTTTTGGACACTATCCGCAATCAAGACGAAGTAGGCAGTTTGGCACAAAGTTTTAAAGAAATGGTCATAAGGCTTAAAAATAATATAGCACAGGCAAACGAAAAAAACAGAAAATTAGAAGAATTTGCAGAAACAGAAACCAAACGGAGATGGGTAAGCGAAGGACTTACGATTTTTAACGAAATTTTGCGCACCCAACAAACCAATATTGAGCAACAGACATTTGAGGTCATTGCAGAGCTTGTAAAATATACCAAAAGTGCGCAAGGCGGAATTTTTATCCTGAATCAAGACCAGCCCAAAGATATTTTTCTTGAGCTAAAGGCGTGCTATGCTTATCAAAGAAAAAAATACCAACAAAAACGCATCAGTTTCAAAGAAGGATTGGTAGGTACCGCATGGGCTACAGGGCAGACCATGCTCGTCCAAGATATTCCAAATGATTATGCGTATATATCTTCTGCATTGGGCGAAGCCCCACCAAATAGCTTGCTTATAGTGCCTATCAAGTCAGACGAAGGCATCGAGGGCATAGTCGAAATCATGTCTTTCACAGCCTATCAGCCCTACCAAGTGGAGTTTATAGAAATACTCTCCAATCGTATGGGGAACGCCTTAGTAGCTTTGAAATCTAACCAAAAAACTAAAGAACTGCTGGCTATTTCTGAAAAAATTGCGAGTGAAGCCCAACAAAAAGAAGCCGAACTTCGTAAAAAACTGGACGACCATCAACAATGGATTCAACAATTTGAATTCAAACTTAATAAAACTGCCGAAGAAGCCAACATTTACAACGCCATTTTGGGCAGAGTATATGCAGGTATGTTCATCACAGATGCCGACTACCGTATCCAACTCGTGAATTTATACATTGCCAAAAGGCTTGGTTACAAGCGTACAGAGCTTGAAAATAGACCGATTGAGCTGTTTTTGGAAACTGAAAATAACCTATGGCGTGATGAAGTTACGAATCAAATGGTGCTACAGCTTCCGTTTTTCCATCAGCTCGTGGTAGGCAAGGTTACAGACAGGCGTGGGACGGATTATGCCATTGAGGTTGCGGCAGGCAAGATAGAAGTAGAAGGAAAAACGCTCTATGTCTTTCTTTTTAATGAAACAGAAGCCTCTACCACCTCACAAGTAAGTACCAAAACTACTAACCTCAAAATAGCCAGTTAGGCATACAAAGCTATTTATTGCCCCTTTCTGTACTGGAGATGGGGCTTTTTTGTGCCTTTGCAGAGAGGTAAAAATAAACTGTATATTTTCATTTTTTTGCGCTTTGCAGGCAAGGTACTTGGCAAACACGCAAAAGTCGTTTATCTTTGCTTTGATGAAAAAATCTTGGTTATTAAAAATCTGCCTTTTTGTGGCAGGCTTTTCAGGAATCGTAGCAGAATATATCCTTTCCACTTTGGCAAGTTACTTTTTGGGCGATTCTATTCTACAGTGGACGTTGGTACTTTCGTTTATGCTTTTTTCTATGGGCTTGGGTAGTAGCCTCACAAAGCGCATGGACAAGCACCTTTTAGAATGGTTCATTGTGTTAGAGTTTGGGCTATCGCTGTTGGTTACGTTTTCGGCAATGGCGGTCTATATGGTGTCTTCCCAAACGACCTACAACGGATTGTTGATTTATGGCTTAAGCATCTTGATAGGTATGCTGATAGGTATGGAGATTCCGCTCGTTACGCGCCTGAATGAACATTATGAAGTTTTGCGTGTAAATATTGCCTCTGTGATGGAGAGCGACTATTATGGAAGCTTGGTAGGTGGATTATTTTTTGCCTTTTTGGGATTGCCCATTTTGGGACTTACCTACACGCCTTTTGTATTGGGTTTTTTGAATAGTTTGGTAGCGATTATTTTGTTTTGGCGGTTTCGAGATTTGATTCCACCTGCGCCCAGACGCGCTTTATTTGTATGCGCCTTTACAGTGGTAATTCTGTGGACTGTAGGCTTAATTTTTGCCAAACCTATTATTCGTTTTGCAGAACAAATCCGCTACAAAGACCAAGTAATCTATGAGCATCAGTCGCGTTACCAAAAAATAGTCATCACCCAATGGAAAAACGACTATTGGCTCTTTATCAATGGCAGTCAGCAACTCAGTACTCTCGACGAAGCCATGTATCATGAGCCACTCGTCCACCCCATCATGAGCCTGCACCCGTACCCACAAGACATCTTGATACTTGGCGGAGGCGATGGCTGTGCTGTCCGTGATTTGTTGCCTTATCCTTCCCTAAAGACTGTTACGCTTGTCGACCTTGACCCCGCCATGACAGATTTGGGCAAAAATCACCCTGTTTTGCAAGGGGTAAATAAAAAATCATTGCACGACTCCAAAGTAACGATTCACAACCAAGATGCTTATTTATTTTTAGAAAAAACTGCGCAACGTTATGATGTCATCATCATTGATTTGCCAGACCCCAAAAGCGTAGAATTGAATAGACTTTACACTCAAGAATTTTATACACTTTGCCACAAAGTGATGCGTCCTGAAGGATTGATTATTACCCAATCGGGCAGCCCCTATTATGCCACCAAAGCCTTTACTTGTATTGGGAAGACTATGCGTGAAGCGGGTTTTGCAGTCGCCCCCATGCACAATCAAGTCTTAACTTTGGGCGAATGGGGCTGGACGTTGGGTTCAAAAAAATTAGAGGAGAAAGAATTGCTTACTCGCCTACGTGCCTTGCGCTTTGATAAACTCAAAACCAAATGGCTGAATCATGAAGCTATGTCTTTGCTCACTTCTTTTGGCAAAAACAGCTTCTTTTTGAATGAAAGCATCGACAAAGTAGAGGTCAATACGATTCACAACCCTGTATTGTATCGATATTACTTGAAAGGAAATTGGGATTTGTATTAATCTCATATACACATCGGAATTTGGTTTTGGGATAATCATGTACGTTTGGTGGGACACCAAACGTGGACAAGGAACGAGTAAAAAATAACTTGAGCATATTTAGCCACGCTGTAAGCGTCTGCTATCGAGCTTTTACGCGGTTAGGCAATACTAACAGACGCTTGCAGCGTGGCTTCGCGTGAGTGAAATTATCATGTTATTTTGTTTCCATTCCTAAGTTTGTGCTGTTGCGCTTTTTTATTAAAAAAAGCTATAGTTATTTCGTTTGCGCTGTTGCGCTTTTTTATGGTTGTCTGACAATTTTTGTGGTAGTTTTTTTTGCTCAATAGGATAGGGTTTTAAACCCTATTCTATTGAGCAAAAAAGGCGTTTCTTAAATCCGAACTTGCTCAAAAAATATTTTTCCACAAAAATTGTCAGGCAACCTTTTTTATTTAAAAAGCTATAGTTATTTCGTTTGCGCTGTTGCGCTTTTTTATTAAAAAAAGCTATCTTTGCAATCTTAATTTGTGTCGATGATTAATTTTATATTCAGGCGGGTACTTTATGGTTTTTTGGTGGTGTGTGGGGTAGTCATTATTTTATTTTGGTTATTTTATGTATTGCCAGGCGATCCTGTAGAGGCTGTGATGGGAGGAAAGGGCGATGCAAAGACACGACAAAATGTGGCGCGTGAGTTGGGCTTAGACCAACCCATCTACACCCAATTTTTGTATTATGTGAATGACCTTTCGCCTATAGCTATCCATGAACTGAGTGCTGATAATTATAAAAAATATAACTACTTACCCATCATTCCCACTCAATACAGTTTGGTATTAAAACTCCCCTACTTGGGGCGTTCTTACCAAAGTCAAAGGCGCGTAGGGGAGGTCATTTGGGAAGACATAGAAGGTACGATTGTCTTGGCACTTACGGCTATGCTTTTTGCCACCCTCATAGGTGTAGGCATAGGCATTGTAGCGGCTTTGCGTGTGAATACTTGGGTAGATTATACGTTAGTTTCTTTGTCTGTGGTAGGCATATCTATTCCTTCATTTGTGTTGGCGATATTGGTGTCTATGTTTTTTGGATTTTATCTTTCTGAATACACAGGATTGAAAGTTACAGGTTCGCTTTGGGATATGAATCCATTTACAGGCGACAAAGAATTGCGACTCAAGAACCTCATCTTGCCTGCCTTTACCTTGGCTTTGCGTCCACTTTCTATCATTGTGCAACTTACGCGCAGTGCTATGCTCGAGGTGCTTTCCCAAGATTATATCAGGACTGCTCGGGCAAAGGGCGTTCCTTTTCACAAAATAATTTTGAAACACGCCCTAAAAAACGCCTTAAATCCTGTAGTTACAGCCGTTTCAGGCTGGTTAGCAAGTCTTATGGCAGGTGCTTTTTTTATAGAATATGTCTTTGGTTGGAAAGGACTTGGGCGCACGACCATTGAGGCAGTGGGACAGCGCGACCTGCCTTTGGTCATGGGGGCTACTATAGTGATAGCGTGTATTTTTGTGGTCATCAATATAGTGGTAGATATACTTTATGCCTTGATAGACCCGCGCGTGAGGTTGGAATAGCTGTGCTAAATTTGAACCCACAAGATTTTTAAAATACTGTGGGTTCTCTGCCATTCAAAAAAATGGTTGTCTGATAATTTTTGTGGAAAAACATTTTTTGAGCAAGTTCGGATTTAAGAAACGCCTTTTTTGCTCAATAGGATAGGGTTTTAAACCCTATCTATTGAGCAAAAAAAACTACCACAAAAATTGTCAGAGAACTAAAAAAATAAGGAATAAAAATAAAATAACATG
>JAAFJK010000514.1 GCA_013298105.1 Cytophagales bacterium | reverse complement strand
TCGCTTTTCAATTCAGATAAAGCAAAGAAAATAGCCAACATACAAACAAAAGCAGAAATTGAAATTTTGAATAAAAACAAGGAGTTAGACCAAAAAGCAAAAGAGGCTTTAGCAAAAGATTTGAAACTACAGAGTATAGAGGCTGAAAGACAACGCAATGCGAATTTAGCCCTTGAAAAAGAGGCAGAAGCAAATAGACTTTTGAACCTCGCTTTGCACGAAAAAGACCAACGCAAACAAGACAGCCTGCGTTCTCTTGCCCAAAGAAATCAATTAGAGGCAGATAATTTCAAAGTAAAAGGGGCGCAACTCAAAGCAGAAGGGCAGGCAAGAGAAGTAGAAGTTTTGAAGCAAAAAGAGGCAAAGGAATTTCAACAATACATCAATTATTTGATACTTGCAGGGCTACTTTCTGTAGTAATTCTTGCCTATTTTATCTTTCGTTCTCGCCAAAAAGAGAAAAAGGCAAATGAAGAACTGAATATCTCGATGAAAGAAATAGCAGAGCAAAAAGAGGAAATTTTGCAAATGAATGAAGAACTGAACAGCACACTCACAGCCGTAGAACAAGAACGCGCCAAGTCCGACAAACTCCTGCTGAACATCTTGCCTGCCGAAATAGCAGGCGAACTCAAGGAAACAGGCAGGACAGATGTACGTTATTTTGAAAGTGTAACAGTGCTTTTTGCAGATGTCAAGGGCTTTTCTGCATTGGCTACCAAAATCTCGCCTCAAGCATTGATTGCGGAACTCGATGCGACTTTTACGAAAATGGACGAAATAAGCACTCGTTTTGGTTTAGAACGCATCAAAACGATAGGCGATTGCTATATGGCGTGTGGCGGACTGCCTCACGCGAATAAAACACACCCTTTTGATGTGGTGCTTACAGCTTTGAATATTCAGCATTGGATGCATGAAGAACGCAAAAAAAATCCTGACTTTTGGCAGGTAAGGTTGGGATTGCATACGGGAGATGCTGTAGCAGGCGTAATAGGCAAGACGAAATTCGCATACGATATATGGGGCAGTACAGTCAATCTTGCCTCCCGAATGGAGAGCGGAGGCGAGGTAGGTAAGGTAAATGTTACGCAACAAACTTTTGAAATCGTGCAGGATTATTTTGAGGGGGCGTATAGAGAAGAAATCGAAGCGAAAAATATAGGCAAGGTGCGTGCTTATTTCATTACGCGCCTTAAGCCTGAATTTTCTCAAGATGAATTGGGTTTTGAACCGAATGAAAGGTTTTGGGAAGTGTATAAAAGTTTGTAAAAAACTTTTTATATTTGCTCCACCTAACGATACTTCATGAAAAATTTATTGCTTGCCTGCCTGACTGACATAGCTTCGGCGAAGTTTAAAACTTCGCCAAAGCTGATACTGCTTTTTGCGTTCCTCAGCCTTGTCTGCCTAACCGCCCAAGCGCAAGACAAAAAAGCCTTAGACAGCCTCATGCGTGTCTATAACACTGCCCAACACGATACTACGAAGATAATGGCTCTTACTTCTATTGCGCATGAATATAGAAACATCAAACCAGATACTTGCATCTCTATAGCTGAAAAAGCCTTACAAATAAGTGAAAAGATAGAATTTGAAAGAGGAAAAGGCTGGGCAAAAAACCGTATAGCAAGGGGGAAACTTACTAAACAAGATTTTGCTAATGCGATGGATTTGCTTACTCAAGCCCAAGCACACTTTGAGAAAGCAAACGACCTGAAAGGATTGGCTTGGAACTACAATATTTTAGCCTATGCGTATCAACAGCAAAATAAAACGGCATTGGTTATAGAAATTTACGAAAAATCAATCATAATTGGCGAGAAAATAAAAGACAAACAAGGCATAGCCGCAATTTTAAGTAACATAGGAGTTATTTACGACATTCAAGGCAATTTTCCTTTGGCATTAGCATATTACCAAAAAAGCCTGAAAATACAAGAAGAAATAGCGGATAAACAAGGCATAGCCGCAAGTTTAAGTAACATAGGGGTTATTTACCTCACTCAAGGTAACTATCCTTTGGCATTGGAATATTTCCAAAAAAGCCTGAAAATAAACGAAGCAATAGGTAATAAACAAGGAATAGCTGCGAATTTGACCAACATAGGAATTATTCACGATAGGCAAGGTAATCTTACGCTGGCATTAGAATATCACCAAAAAAGTCTGAAAATCAGAGAGGAAATAGGGGATAAACAAGGCATAGCCGCAAATTTAAGTAACATAGGGGTTATTTACGATATGCAAGGCAATAAGCCTTTGGCATTGGAATATTACCAAAAAAGCCTGAAAATACGAGAAGAAATAGGGGATAAACAAGGCATAGCCATTAGTTTGATTACTATAGGGAGTACTTACCAAACTCAAGGCAATTATCCTTTGGCATTAGCATATCTCCAAAAAAGCCTGAAAATAAACGAAGAAATAAGCGATAAACAAGGGCAAACTTACTCATTGACAGGGCTTGCTGATGTAGCTCAAAAGCAAAAAGACTATGACAAAAGCATAGAGTATGCCCAAAAAAGCCTACAAATCGCCCAAGAAATCGAAGCTCCAGCAGAAATCAAAAGCGCAAGCCAAACCCTCTACAATAGCTACAAACTCAAAGGCGACTATGTGAAAGCCCTCGAATACCACGAGCTATACAAAACCACCAACGACTCTCTTTTTAATGTGGATAAGGCAAAGAAAATAGCGAATTTAGAAGCAACTGTCGAGATAGAAAAAAAGGCAAAAGAAATAGAGATTTTGAATAAAAACAAGGAATTATCCCAAAAAGAAAAAGAGGTGCTGGAGAAGGATTTGAAACTGCAAAGCATAGAGGCAGAAAGACAAAAAAATGCCAAACTTGCCCTTGAAAAAGAGGCAGAAGTAAAAGCCTTATTTTACCAAGCTACACAAGAAAAAGATAAACGCAAAGCAGATAGTTTGCGGTCTTTGGCACAAACAAAACAACTTGAAGTAGAAAAATATTTGGCACAAGAGCAAAAATTAAAAGCAGAAAGCCAAGCACGTAAGGCAGAGTTACAAGCAAGTATAACACAATTACAAAAAGGAAAAGAAGTAAAAGAATTTCAGCGATATATCATTTATTTGATAGGGGCATTGCTGGTATCTGCGCTTATTTTCAGTTATTTTATCTATCGTTCGCGTCAAAAAGAAATAGAGGCTAAACAAGAAGTTACACAAAAGAACGAGGAGATTACACAACAAAATGAGGAGATTTTGTTGCAATCAGAAATGTTAGAAAAGGCTAATCAAACCAAAGATAAAC
Organism: Cytophagales bacterium; assembly: GCA_013298105.1. Taxonomy (GTDB): domain Bacteria; phylum Bacteroidota; class Bacteroidia; order Cytophagales; family Microscillaceae; genus RDXI01. The sequence continues at coordinate 888 of JAAFJK010000514.1, read as the reverse complement.
TTTTTGCCATACTCGGACACGATTTGCGGGGACCCATAGGTTCTTTGGAAAATGTATTAAATTTGATGAATATGGGTGTGATTTCTTACGAGGAATTTCAAGAATTTATGCCTCAATTTCATAAGAACGTCAAAAATATGCAAAGCACTTTAGAGAACCTACTGCAATGGTCTATTTCTCAAATGCGAGGTATCCATGCCAATCCAACTGTGGTGGGTCTTTGTGATGTTGTGAAAGAAAAAATGCAACTTTTTGGAGAAATAGCCAAAGCCAAAAATATAACCCTTTTGATGGAAGTTTCTGAAGAAATAGCCGTTTGGGCAGACGAGAATCATGTACGCCTTTTGCTTAGAAACCTCATCAACAATGCACTCAAATTCACGCCAGAGGCAGGCAAGATTACTGTTATAACTCAAGCAGTTGAGTCAAAAATTATCATCAATATTGTAGATACTGGTGTGGGTATGACTCCAGCGCAGGTAGGCAAGTTATTCAAGAAAAACCAAAATTTTACGACTTATGGCACAGGTGGCGAAAAAGGAACAGGTTTAGGGCTACAACTTTGCCAAGAAATAGTAGCCAAAAATGATGGGGAAATATGGGTAACAAGCGAGGTAGGCAAGGGCAGTAAATTCAGTTTTTCCTTGCCTGCCACATCAAAATGAAAGATTTTGGGAAGTGTATAAAAAATGGTAACTTTGCGTAAAATAAAACCAAAAAATTATGAACCGAAAATATATAAGTTTTGATTGGGCAATCAAAAAACTATTGCGCGATAAAGCAAATTTTGATGTCTTGGAGGGTTTTTTGAGTGAACTGCTCCAGATAGATGTCAAAATCCAAGAAATTTTGGAGAGTGAGGCAAACAAAATGACTGAGCAGGACAAG
>JAAFJK010000682.1 GCA_013298105.1 Cytophagales bacterium | reverse complement strand
CTTGTTTTTGGCTTGGGTGGGGGTAAACCCCACCCCTACAATAGAAACAATCGCATCTGCCTGTCCCCTGTCCCCCGCCCACCTGTTCCCCTTTTACCCATGTCCTACTTCCTACAAGCAAACGCCTTTTTGATTTTCTTTTATGCCTTGTACTTTTTGATGCTGAGGCGCGAAACCTTTTTCAAATGGAATAGGGGATATTTGCTTATGTCTGTGGTGCTTTCGCTTGTGATACCACTTTTGAAAATGCCTGAGTTCATACAGCGCAATACCCAAAATATCGCCTTGCCTGCCCCGATTGAGCAAATCATCTTGCCTACCTTGCCTGCCCCGCCTATAGCAGACTTGCCTACGTCAGAGAAAAAGGTGGCGGAATTTCGTTGGGGACTTTGGGAAGGGCTTTTGATAGGATATGCTATAGTCGTTTTGTTGCTTTTGGGTAGGTTTTTGCTTTCGCTTGGCTGGCTGTGGTATGTAGGCAAGGACGGGGTTTGGCAAAAAGAAGGCAGGTATTATTTGGCAAAATCGCCTGATGGCAAACAAAATTTTTCTTTTTTCAGGACTTTGTTTTTGGGAGATATACAAGGACTTAATGAGGCGCAATTACATCAAATCATTCAACATGAATTGGCACATATCAAGCAACGACATTCGTGGGATATTATATTTTTGGAATTGGTGCATATCTTTTTTTGGCTCAATCCGATAGGCTTATTTTACAAAAAATCTATCCGAAAAATCCACGAATATCTTGCTGATAAACAAGTTCTTGCCTACCAAAATGACAAGACTGAATACGCAAATCTTATCTTAAGTCAAACAAAAAAAAACATTTAACATTTAACATTTAACATTTAACATTTAACATTTAACATTTAACATTTAACATTTAACATTTAACATTTAACATTTAACATTTTTATTTATTTTAAACGAATATTTTTTGATAAATGTTCCCTGTTAAATGTTCCCTATTTAACATTTAACATTTAACATTTAACATTTAACATTTAACATTTAACATTTTTATTTATTTTAAACGAATATTTTTTGATAAATGTTCCCTGTTAAATGTTCCCTGTTGAATGTTCCCTGATATATGAAAAACTACGCTCTTTCACTCACTTCCGCCTTTAATTCATCTCAAATTCTAAAATTCCGTATAGTCATGATTTATCAAAAAACCTCCAAAAAAATTGCATTAAGTAAATTCTTATTGGCAATTCCTGTACTCGCACTGTGTTTTTTTGTATCGGCTTTGATGCAAAAAAGTCCCGCCAAACCATTGGCAGAAGTAACGCCTACACCTTTTGCTACGCCCACCACTTATACTACGTTCAGTAGTGTACTTTTAGAAGCAAATACTGATAAAAAATTGCTTTATTCATTTGCAGAAAATCAAGAATATATGTTTGTATTCATTGATTTGAAAACCCAAAAACAAGTATCTCCGCCTGCTGTTTTTGATGTTTTGAATATGGATCGCAGGAAAATAATTTATGCTAAAATCGCTGATGGTTTGCATTATTTCTTCAAAGATAAAGGCAACTATACTGTAGAGCTAAACAATACAAGCAATTCGCCTATATTGTTGAAAATATATGTGAGAGATAAAAAAATTCAACAAAAAGAACTCTTGCAAAAAAAATCGCTGTATCACCCTTTATTTTTTCAGCAATTTGTTATCCCAGAACAAAGTGATAATTGCTAAACCTTCCCTGAATCTATGAAAACCTACGCTCTTTCACTCACTTCCGCCTTCAGTACTACTTCGCTTTTGAAGGCGCGTATTATGATGCTCTATCGCAAACCATCTGCAAAATTTGCTTTGGCAAAGTTTGGGTTTGCCTTGCCTGCCCTTGTGCTGTGTATTTTGATAAGTTCTTTTTTGCAAAAGAAAATATCCAATTCAAATGATAAATTAAATTATTATTTTGTAACAAGAATGATAGTAAAAAGCCACTCAAAAAGTGAATTTACTCATTTTATGCTTGGCGAAAAAACACATCTATTTAGGTTTATTAATCCTAAAACTTCACAAAATATTGAACCTTCTAATTTATTATCTTTGCAAGTCGCGAATTATTTTGATAAGAAAGTTCAAGACATAAAAGAATACAATCAATATGGTTTATTGTATAAGCCAAATGATACAGGGATAGGTATTGTAAAGTTGCATAATAAAATGTCTGAAGATGTGGAAATAATAATCTATCGTCAAGATATAGAAAAAAAGGGAAGTATATATCCTGAAATTCTACCAACTATACCACTTTCTGAAAAACTAATACCCAATAGAGGTTATCCTAAAAATATACCTGCCTATCAAAAAGATATTGAAGGAACCGTCATAACAAGTGTGGTTGTAAATTTAGATGGAACTTTGAGTGATGTAAAAATAGAGCAGAGTTTAGGCTCTGGTTGTGATGAAATAGCTTTGAAAAATATTGAAAATCAAAAAGATATAAGGG
>JAAFJK010000637.1 GCA_013298105.1 Cytophagales bacterium | reverse complement strand
CTATTTTATCTGTATCTGTGGCGGGTAGCACAGGCACAGTAAATATGCCAGCCTTTTCAAATGGTACTACAGTGCAATATTATGTTTTTACTTCCAATCAAAGTAGTATTGTTACAGTTATAGATGCTGATTATTTTACATTAAATCTACGCAATTTTTCAGGTGAGAATGTATCAGGTAGCAATTTCAATTATACAGTGCTATCTTGGCAAACAGTTGCAGATGGTAATTGGAATAGTACCACTACATGGAATGCGAACGCTGTGCCTTCTACAAGTAATAGTTTGGGAGCAGTAACAGTAGCCAATGATATTATTCTAAACCAAAATGCCACGGTTTCAAACCTTACCATAGCTTCAGGCAAAACCCTCACTGTAGAGGCTGGGCAGGCAAGGGTATTGACACTCACAGGCACATTCACAAATAATGGCACAGCGAACACCTCTTTTGTACCAAATGTAGGCAAGGTAGTCCTTTCAGGGACAGGCAATAGCATCACAGGCAATGGGGTAACGTTTTATGACTTAGATTTGGCGGGTTCAGGCAGTAGAAATTTAGACCTCGTAACAGTCAATAACAACCTTACAATAAAAAACAATAGTAACAGCATAAGTATGGGCGATGCACCTACTTATGGTAGTGCCTCTACCTTAGTATATGACGTGGCAGGACCTTACACCTTGTTCCAAGAATGGTATGAGAATACTTTTGCAGGCTCTATAGGTTATCCTAATAACGTAACCATCAAAACAGGTACTACCCTCAATTCCAATAACACAAGTTTTTCACGTGAACTCAGAGGCAACCTAACCATAGAAACGGGTGCTATTTTGATTCTTGGGACATTCTCTGGAGGCGACCTCAAATTAAAAGGTGATTTCAGCAATGCTGGTACTTACAATGACAACACACGAGCCACTTTTTTTAATGGAAATTCATTGCAAAATATCAATAGTACCAGCAATTTCTCGACTATACTCATTCAAAATGCGGCAGGCGTAAGTTTAGGCTCAAATATAAACATAACAAATACCTTGAATATGAGCGCAGGTAACATCAATACAGGCGCAAACACACTCACACTTGGCACAGGCACAGGAAATGTAGGTACACTTACCCATACAGGAGGCACCATCATAGGCATATTCAAACGCTGGCTTTCGGCTACTACAGGCAGTAGATTTTTCCCCATTGGCACATCTATCATTGCGCGAAATGCTACCATAGATTTTACTTCTGCGCCTTCTGCGGGAGGCACACTTACCGCCCAATTCATAGCAGGCGAGGCAGGTTCAAATGGTCTGCCACTTACTCAAGGTACTATCGAGATAAGAAGTTTGGCACAAGGTGTATGGCGTATAGAAGCAGGCGATGGACTTGCAGGGGGTATTTATACTGCCACTATAAACGCTTTTGGATTTAGCGGTGTAACAGACGTAAGCAAATTGGTAATGCTCAAGCGCGATAGCAGTGGCTCGCTTTGGACTATTCCAAACACACATATCACCGCTACAGGTACGCTATCTACTCCTGTCATTAGCCGCAGTGGATTGTCAGGCTTTTCAGAATTTGGTATGGGCGGAAGTGGTACAGAGGCAAATCCCTTGCCCATCACGCTTACCTCATTCACAGCCGAGAAATTGAGCCAAGACAAAGCCCTCCTTACTTGGAAAACAGCCTCTGAAATCAATAACAAAGGCTTTGAAATACAAAAAAGCGAAGATGGCATACAGTTCGAGTCTATCGGCTTCGTAGCAGGGGCAGGCAAGGCACATACCTATCAATTCACAGACGAGAAATTGAACACAAGCACTTACTACCGCTTGAAGCAACTTGACTTTGGAGATACTTTCAGCTATAGCCCTATAGTATTTGTAGAAAATAACCACATCAGCGTATATCCCAATCCTACTTCAGACTACCTTACTATAGCAGTAGGCAAGGAAAGTAACTTGCCTGCCCGCCTTCTCAATGCACAAGGCAAAGAAGTGTGGAAAGGTACTTTTACAAAGACCACTCAAAAACTCTCTCTCCGCACCTTGCCTGCGGGCGCGTACTTCCTGCATATCACGCAGGCAGGCAAGCCCATAGTAGAAAAAATCATAGTACGATAAATAAACCTTGCCTACCCGCGCAAGACCTAAAAAATATGCCACAGACAAACTGTCTGTGGCATATTAGACTTCTTGCGAAAGTATTTTTAACCCTTCTCCATTTGGAGAAGGGCAGGGTTGAGGTATCAAAAATAGCACTTTCGCAAGAAGTCTATTTTGTTATTATACATCTTGCGAAAGTCCATTTTCCTCCCTCAAAATAGAAGGTCTTTAAAAACACTTTCGTAAGAAGTCTATTTCTCCAAAAAAGGATAACGATAATCTGTAGGCGAAACAAAAATTTCTTTGATAGTGCGAGGCGACACCCAACGCAAAAGATTCAGCATCGAACCCGCCTTGTCATTCGTGCCAGAGGCTCTCCCGCCCCCAAAAGGTTGCTGTCCTACTACCGCGCCTGTAGGTTTGTCATTGATGTAGAAATTGCCTGCCGCATTCGATAAACGATTCACTGCCAACTCTGTAGCATAGCGGTCATTAGAAAATATCGCACCTGTAAGCGCGTAAGGCGAAGTCTGGTCTATAAGTGTAAGCGTATCCTCGAAGTTTTCGGGCTGATAGATATAAATCGTCAAAACAGGTCCAAAAATTTCTTCTACCATAGTCCGCGAAGTAGGATTTTCTGTTACTA
>JAAFJK010000634.1 GCA_013298105.1 Cytophagales bacterium | reverse complement strand
ATAAATCGTCAATAAAGCAGTAAATTGCAATCGTAAAATCTTTCATAAAAAGCGATTTGTAGTGTGAATGATTACAAATATAGCACTTATGACAAGATTTTACAATTTTTAACACCAATAATTTTAATAAAATACTACGCAACTCACGTTACCTAATAAACAAATATAGCTCAAAAAACTACATCATATCGAAATCACACCCCTTTGAAGTATCTATTACATTAAAATTGTTTGTTTTTGTTATTACTTGTTCTTTTTGTTTATTGGTGCAAAAAGCAAGTAAAAAGAAAAAAATAAGTATAATTTTCATAATTTTAATTATTTAGATGTATTGTGAAAAACGAAATTTCCTTTAGTATTTGATATATAGGGGCGATAAACATATGTTGTTTTACCATTTTCACAGCATAACCAACGAGCTACTTCCCCTGTTCGTTCAAGTCTTCAGACTTGAACGCAAAGGTATTGCGGTCTGCGACCGCTACGCCAAAGGCGCATAGACTACATATACACGCACATTCCCACTATCACACATATTGCTCGCACAAAGGTAGGCAAGAAAAAGGACTGTAGTAGCACAACTGTTCGCCTTTGGCGTAGCGGTCGCAGACCGCAATGCCACTGCGTTGAAGTCTATAGACTTCAACGAACATACTATTCTAAGTTCAAAAAGAACACTTCAACGAACTGGGGCATTGCTACCCAATGCCAAAAACAACGAAGTAGCATTGCTATTATTCGTATTCGCTACATAATGGCTAAATACTTTCGCTTTTACTTTGTCGCCCTGTGCTGCAGGTATAGATTTCTAAGCATCAATAAGAAAATGATAGATTACAATTTGTAATCTACCATTTTTTTAAGGAATAGGTGTATTTTTACGAAAAAACACATACTTTATATCGTTTTTTTCATCAAAACAAAATGAAGCAAATATATTAGGGATTGGATGATACTTGCTAAATTTTCTGCAACCTTCCCAACCTTCTTCAGGGTCATGGCAATCCAAACTTTGCAAAACAGTTCCTATGATGTTCTCTGAAATTTCACAAACATATAAAGTTAGACACATTTTTGAGGTAGGTATTTTGAAAATACTTCGATGATGCTCATTCTTAGTATTTTTCAAATAATTTTCATACCTTACTTTGTCATATTTGAATATGCTATCTTTGGTATAAGGCTTGCAGTTACACTTGAGAGAGTCTTCAAATTCTTTTCTAAAAAGAAATGTTGGTAATTCAAAATACCTGACGAGATAATGATTAACCACTATACTGGTTTTTCTTATGTCTTTTACTGCCCCCAAGCCTAAATTTGTTTTTTTATTCTCAAAATAATGGAGAATTTTATTTAATCTATCTATCTTTTTTTGCTCTTTTGTGCCTGTTTTCCTATTACAAGAGAGCAAAAAAAATATAAAAATGGATGTCAGAAATAAAAAGGTGTTACTTCTCATTTTTTTATAGATTGGTTTACATGATTGATAATGTTGCTATTAGGTTGTTCTAACCCCGATGTATCTAAATGTTTAATAGTACCATCCCTCATTATCATTCTCATTCCTGTTATTGTAGTGGTGCTGTATCATTTCTGTTCTCCATTTATTGAGTATTTTTTCTATACCTCCAGGATTTGTGGAAGAAGAACCATCTTGAGGATTTATAGTGGTTCTTGTGCCCCACCATTCTTCTGATAATTTCCAATCGCGTGTCCAAGTGTTGCCTTCAATTTCTTCATGTGTATGAACAAAGTTATCAAAGGTTTTACCAAAAAAAGAGGCACCCATTGACGTATGTATGGTTTCATGTAAGAATATAAACCCATATCCCATACTTATTCCAGCACCCATGTTTTTTGAGGCTTGTGCAAAAATTTCTGTATCATAATCGACTGTTATTTTATCATTGTCTTTGCTGTATGATGTTGATATACCTTTTCTGCCCAACACATCACCGCTTTTAGCTTCGTCATCTATATTTGGTGCGGTTACTGACAGCGTATTTTTATGACCAACTAAGTATTTCAAATATCGCCCCGCTTCATTGACTGATTTTCCTTTAACTTGTAATATTCCAAAATTTTTATCATTCTGATTCAAAGAAACCGTCAAGTTCATTTGAGTAATGCTTGCTAAATCATTTAAAATTTGCAATAAGGCGTGCATACCAAATTTTCCTGATTTTATCATTTCTCCAAAATCTACTTTTTTACCATCAGGATCTACATACATCACAGGATTATTCAAGCAATAATTATACGGACTCGCGCCCATGTATTTATCTGCCATCGGGTCTATAGCGTGCCACTTGCCTAACTGTGCATCATAGTTCCTTGCTCCGAAATCGTGATACAGCAACCCAAAATCTTCTGTTTTTTCTTTGCCATTGTACGAAAAATTGTTTTGGGGTGCGCCCTTCTTCCCTATCCCCACGAGTTCCATTCCCCAAGGGTCATAGTGCGTTTCCTGCACTATCATAGTCCCTGTATGCGACACCTCCATGTCATCAAACCACACCGAAGTATTGCTTTCATTCGCTACAAAGACCTCGATGCGTCCATTCGCAGTAGCGGTAAGTTCTAAGTTATGTTCTTCCCAATTTACGGCTGATAACGAATTAGTGGTAACATAACTAATCTTTTGTGTCTGTGCTACAATTTGGTTATTTTCATCATACTGAAGAATAATCAAATACGCTTTAGGAAGTTGTGTGCTACTGTTTGGATTGGTAGGCATCAGCAATGAACTCAACCCTGCTGTTAGGTTTGTAA
>JAAFJK010000628.1 GCA_013298105.1 Cytophagales bacterium | reverse complement strand
CTTTATCATTTGGCAGAAAATAGATAGCTTCTCAAACTCTTACTATGTTTTCAAAACAATCTATCTATGATGCCTGCCTTGCCTACGTGGTAGGCAAGGTGCAAACTGCGCAAGAAAGTATCGCGGCGGCACAAGAAACTTCACACGCTGAAACTAAAAGTAGTGCAGGCGACAAATACGAAACTACCCGCGCCATGATGCAAATAGACATCGAAACGCATACAAGGCGACTTGCAGAAGCCCAAAATCTCCAAAAAACACTCCAACAAATCAATCTCCAAGCGACTTATGCCCAAGTAGGCTTTGGTTCGTTGGTACATACTTCACAAGGTTTTTTCTTTGTAGCTATAGGCATTGGACAGTTGGCAGTAGGCGATGGTTTGTGTTTTGTAGTGTCGCCTATCTCGCCTATAGGGGCTGTTTTGATGCACAAAAAAGTAGGCGAATGTTTTGCCTTTAACCAAAAAAAGTATGAAATTCTGGCAATTTCTTGATTTGTTCGTATAGTTTTATAAAAATGCTGTAAGCATTTCTTGTCTTTTCAGCACTACACAAAATCATAACAAGAGATGCAGACAGCATGGCTAAAACTTTGTTTCTTCGAAAGTTATTGCCGAAATCTGTCAAATCTGCAATAACTTTCGAAGAACCCTATTTTTTATGCGTTCCAGCTATAAGGGTAATTCTTATCCACAAAGTTCAGCCCTTCTACAGTGAGGTGTAGCGGTTTGAAAGTATCCACCATTACCGCGTATTCGTGGGTTTCTTTTGCGCCAATGCTTTTCTCTACAGTGCCAGGGTGCGGTCCGTGCGGAAGTCCGCCTGGGTGTAGCGTAAAAGAACCTCTGTCAATGCCTTTCCTGCTCATGAACTCGCCTTCTGCATAAAACAGTACCTCGTCCGAATCAATATTGGAGTGATTGTAGGGGGCAGGAATAGAAAGTGGGTGATAGTCAAAAAGACGTGGTACAAAAGAACATATCACAAATCCCCACGCCTGAAAGGTTTGATGCACAGGCGGTGGCTGGTGTATGCGCCCCGTAATAGGCTCAAAATCGTAAATAGAAAGTGTATAAGGGTACAAAAAGCCATCCCAACCTACTACATCGAGTGGGCTGTGCGCATAGATGTATTGATGCAAATAGCCTTGTTTTTTAATTTTTACAAGATAATCGCCTTCGGCTTCTTCTACTACCAGCGACTGAGGCGGGTGTATGTCGCGCTCACAATAAGGCGAATGCTCCTCGAGTTGTCCGAGTTCATTGCGGTAGCGTTTTACGGTTTCGATCGGGGCGGTAGATTCTATGATAAGAAAACGACAATCTTCAGTGAACTCCATCTTATAAATGGTAGTACGCGGTATGACTACATAGTCGCCTTTTTTGAAGGGCAATTTCCCAAATTGTGAGTATAAAATGCCTTCGCCATCATGCACATATAGTACCTCATCTGCTTCTCCATTTTTGTAAAAATAGTCCATACCCTTGCCTGAAGGGTTGCAGAGTGAAAGAGCTACATCTGAATTTTTCATCAATACCTTCCTTGCCTCCAGATAGTCTATGCCTGTGAATCCAAGTCCGCTTGTCTTGAGGTGTGTTTGGAGGAGAGGATAATCAGCTATGGGTGCATTGAAAGGCACAGGCTCAAGCACTTTTTTGACTTGTGTGGGCGAGAAGGTGTGGTAAAGATTGGAGTAGATGCCACTGAATCCTTTTGAACTTACCAATTCCTCTTTGTAGAGAGAGCCGTCAGGTTGGCGGAATTGTGTATGGCGTTTGGGTGGGATACTGCCCAGTTTATAGTAATATGCCATGATTTTTAGGTGGTTTGGGTGGATAAAGAATATTTACGATTTACGTTCTAACAAAAAGTACAAACTTAAACTGGGGCAAATATAACAAAAAAAACTGTTCTTTGTAGAACAGTTTTTTATATGTTGGGCAGGCAAGGTTGGATATATTAGAAATTCCAGATATCTGCGTCTGCATTTTCTTGGTTTTCGCGGTCGTTTTCTTCTTTGATGGGTTTGCTAAGCCATGTTTGAGCCGAAACAAACTGTTTGTTTGCTTCATCAAAGATTTCTACGCGGTCTTCGTTTGCATTGAGGCGGAAACGGCATATTTTATTGCCTTCACAACCCACATAGTTACGGAGTACGCCACCAAAGTACGCTGAATTGTCGTTTACATTGGCTACGATTTGATAGTCCAATCCACTTGGGCAACGGCTGAACATCTCGCCACGTGCTTTGATGTTAAGTTTTTTGCGGATAGGCGATACAAGTTCACGCTGTACGAGGCGGTGTCCTTTTTCGCTCATGATTTTGTCAGCTACTGTTTTTTTGTAGAAGGTAGCGGCAGAGAGTCCAGTAACAAGTACCACACTTGCTACCAAGATAGTCATCAAAACTTGCTTTTTCATATTTTTAAAAGGGATTTTTTAATTTACGATTTATGATGTACGATTTACGCTTAGGAACGAGTAAAAAATAACTTGAGCATATTTAGCCACGCTGTAAGCGTCTGTTATCGAGCTTTTACGCGGTTATGCAACCCCAACAGACGCTTACAGCGTGGCTTCATGTGAGTGAAATTGTCACGTTGTTTAATTTTCATTCCTTATTTGTCTATTTTTGTGCTTTATTATTAGATAACTTTGATTTTCAAGAAATATTACATTTTTTGAAAAATATTTTACCACTGTATTTCAGGTAGTTGATTTGCCTGTAGGTAGGTATTCGCTTGGCTAAAGTGCTTATTGCCAGCAAAGCCTGTAGCCATGGGGGAGGGGTGCGGACATTTGAG
>JAAFJK010000013.1 GCA_013298105.1 Cytophagales bacterium | reverse complement strand
GCAAAGATAGTAGGAAAATTTGGATTTTTTAAGGGGTTGTGGTATCTTTGCGTGTGTTGTGTGGGTAGGCAAGGGATTTTCTTGTACTTCAAACTTTTAAACGCCTTGCCTGCCCGCGCTATGTGTGGGCAGGCAAGGCGTTTCTACAATTTACAAACGCCTTGCCTGTGCTATGTACGGACGAAAGAAATTTGCAAATATCAAAATACTTGCTATTTTTGCCAAAAAATATATAAGACCTTATGAAAGGTATCAATAAAGTAATATTGGTGGGCAATTTGGGAGATGCGCCTGAAATAAAAACCTTGAAAGGTGATATAAAAGTAGCACAGTTTTCAGTGGCTACTACTGAGTTTTTCAAAGACAAAGAAGGACAACGACAAACCCATACAGAATGGCACGTTGTTTTGGCGTGGCGCGGTTTGGCGGATTTGGCAGAGAAATATCTGCACAAAGGAAGCCTTGCCTGCGTAGAAGGCAAACTAAAAACACGCTCATACCAAGACAAAGATGGCAAAACCTGCTATGTTACAGAGATAATTGCTCAAGAAATAACACTTTTATAGCCCAAAAGCCCCTAACCCCAAAGGGGAATCTTTATGTGAATTTATCAATTTCTCTTTTGGGGCGGAGGACTTCAAGACCATGAATAATAAAGTTACCTACAAACTTGGCAATCATAATGATAAAGATGTCATCTTTATCAGTTTTCCTTTTACAGCCGAACTCAATACATGGGTGCGTTCGCTTGTGGGCATAAGATGGAGCAAAACACACAAATCTTGGTATGTATTTGACAATCAATCTTATAGAATACAATTTGGCTTGCCTACCCTGCCCATAGTAGGCAAAGAGGCACTTAGCCATATCGATGAGGTAAATCGCTCTGCGATGGAAAAGTACATCGAAACCTTGCAACTCAAAGCCTACAGCCTCAGTACGATTAACACTTACCGCAATGAATTTGGGCAGTTGCTTCAAACTTTGAAAAGCCATGCAGTGGATAGTTTAGATGCAGACAAATTGCGTAGTTATTTTCTCTATTGTGTGAATACGCTTGAGCTTTCAGAAAATACGCTACACAGCAGAATCAATGCTGTGAAGTTTTATTTTGAGCAAGTTTTGGGGCGGGATAAGATTTTTATAGACATTCCTCGTCCTAAAAAACCTTCTATTTTACCTAAAGTCATCAGTACACGAGACATAAAAAAACTATTTGAGGTTACGACTAACCTGAAGCATCATGTGATGCTCAAACTTTGCTATGGTATGGGGCTTCGGGTAAGCGAAATCGTGAACCTCAAAATAACAGACATTGATTCAGGCAATATGCAGGTGCTGATAGAACAAGCCAAAGGCAAAAAAGACCGCTATGTGAATCTGCCTGAAAGTATTTTGGAGCAATTACGCGCCTATTACAAGGAATACAAGCCCCAAAAATATCTTTTTGAAGGTCAATATGGCGATAAATACAGTGTCAGAAGTGCGCAACAAGTTTTCAAAAATGCCATGCGAAAAGCCAAAATCAACAAAGAAATAGGCATACATGGATTGAGGCATAGTTTTGCTACACATTTGCTGGAGGGTGGAACGGATATTAGGTTCATTCAAGAGCTACTTGGACACAACGACCTCAAAACTACTTTGCGCTATACGCACGTGAGCGAAAAAAGCATCAAAAAAATCAAAAGTCCATTAGACACTTTGGATTGACAACACAAAATGCGCGTTGCGTATTTTGTATTGTTTGGTAGGCAAGCTTTTAGGCTTTTTCTCCCGACAATACAAAAAACGCATTGCGTATTTTGTATTGTCGGGTAGGCAAGGTTTTGAAAATACGCAAAATACAGCGTGATAACAATACAAAATGTGCATTGCGCTTTTTGTATTTTCGGGTAGGTAAGGACATTGACTATCAAGTTTTTACAAATTTTTTATAGAAAATTTGCAAATGTAAAAAAGAGTTCCTATTTTTGCATAAATGATAGACGCAGTTGCGTATATTATAACGTTGTGGGCTATTCTAAACAAACCTAACAGATGCAAAGACTATTTGAAAACTCAACATTCTCATTAGACTATGACGAAGAACAAAGTCTAATCATACAA
>JAAFJK010000197.1 GCA_013298105.1 Cytophagales bacterium | reverse complement strand
TAGGCAAGTTTTTGAAGATGGAGTTGGGTGGGTAGGGTTTATGACTTGCCTGCCACGCGGGTAGGCAAGACGTTTTGCTTTTGTGATAGAATATTCGTAATTTTGTAGCGGTTTCAGTGTGGTTGGTTCGCTTACGCGGAAGCCAGAGGCTTCAGTTATATAGGCACAAGCAAAATGCTTGCGCCAGTAGGTGAGGGTAAGATAGTTTCTTCAATTTTCTAAAATTTAAATATTTTCTGTCATGCGTAAGTATATTGTATTTTTTTATGCAACTTGTTTTTTTATTATAAGTTGTAAAAAAGTTGAAGTAATGCCCTTAGAATTTCTTGACCAACAAGTAAAAGGTTATACTGTATTCAAGATACAATCTAAATGGGTTTATAAATTGTCAAATAGTTACATACAAGATACGAATACTATTATAAAAATAGATTCAAGTTATGTCATTAGTGATGGTATATTAAAGAGCTATAGCGCACATGAGGTAACGATGAATTCCACATATCATGAAAATAATATACTAATTAGATCAGAGGTGCGCTCAGGTATTAGTGATATAAACATTGCGACTATGTGGTTTGAGGGAGCGCGTACCTCCAAAAAATGTACCTTTTTTAGCAACCGCAGTGTAGGTTCAGTGTATAACTACTGGTTTTATCCTGATAATATCGTTACATATCAGGAGTTTTTGCCTACCTACACGCTGGAAGGAGAAACCTACAGTGAGGTAATGGTCTTTGAGTCACGCTATACAGGTGCGAGTGTGCCTTTTGATGATATCCGCTTGCCTGTAAAAGTTTGGTATGCAAAGCAGGTAGGCATCATACGTAAGGAGATGCAAAACGGGGACTTCTGGGACTTGATACACTATGAGTTGAAGCAGTAGAAACCCCCACTGGCGCAAGATACAAGCATTTTGCTTGTGCCAAAATAACTGAAGCCTCTGGCTTCCGCGTAAGCGGGCAAACCACGCTAAAACCTTGCAAAACAAGGCTTTAGCGCGGTTATTTTTTGTGGGTGGGTAGGCAAGTTTTTGAAGATAGAATTGGAGGGTTAGGGTTTGATGCCTTGCCTGCCCTGCGTGGGTAGGCAAGGTTTCAAAAAGTGCCTTTTAAGTGCTATTTTAGGCAATACCACACAATCCAACAGTATCAGAAAAAACAATTGAAATTGCCAGAAATTTCATAAAATTGGGCTTAGATAATGCCCTAATTACGCAAGGAAATAGAACAGTTACGCCACGAAAAACAATAAAAACTGCGCCTAACCTGGGCTGAATTCCGTCAAAAATGACGGCTAAATCATATCAAAATCACGCCCCCTTGTTAATGGCAGGTTAAAAAAAACATACACATAACCAAGTAAGCATAAATTTCGTACATTTGCAGAAGAAAATACCTGATTTTATGCGTTACTATCTCCTCTCTTTTTTACTTCTTACCTTGCCTGCCCCCTTTGGCTGTGTAAGTGGCTTGGTACAAAAAAACTTGCCTACCCAAACCACACAAACTACCCCCAATGCAGACATAGACCACCGCACACACGAAGAAATCAACCGCGACTTGCTGGAAGGTAAACACGAAAAAAATACCATAAAAAACTCCCCTACCCCACCTGTAACCGCCAGTGTCAAAGAAACGCCTACTGCCTATCCTACCCAGCAAGGGAACTTGAGTATGCTCGTTTTTCCTTACAATGAGCAAGACATTTGCCACGCCTTTGATGATATGACTCAAAAACAACGCGAAGCTATAGACATAGTGAGTCAGGGTTTTAGAGATATGGGCTTTCAGACAGGGAGCTTTACGGCTGTGATGCGCAAAGTAAAAAGTACAGGCGGGTGCGATACACACAACCCGACTAAGATGCTCAACAATGCCTTGCGCACTGCGCAATGTGGGTATTATGCAGTCATAGAAACAGACCTCGACCACGTTCAAGCAGGCAATTATTTGGCACTTAATCTTACAATCTATGAAGCTAACAATCACAGTGTTATCACACAACAAACAGCTGATTCGGATAGACGATATACAGACGACACGCGCGAGCTTATCAAAGAGGCGTTTGCCAAAATGAAAAATGGGCTTACAAATGACCTAAATATTGTTACAAGTAACAAGCAACCTGTAGTAAATACAAATCCAAAAAATAACAACACAGGGGCAGGCAAGATAACCGTCAATCTTATCTCTGAGGTAGATACAAACTTGCCTACCGCCCGCACACTGAATCCTGATGCTATAGCTGTGGTCATAGGCAATGCCAATTATGAAAAAACAAAACCTGTAACTTACGCCCTGAATGATGCGGCAAGCATAAAACAATACCTCATGGTAAGTTTTGGCTTCAAAGAAGCCAACATTTTTTATGTGGAAGATGCGCGAAAAAGTGATTTTGAGCTTCTTTTTGGCGTAAAAGGCAATCCGAGAGGCAAATTATTCAACAACGTAAAGGCAGGAAAGAGCGAGGTCTTTGTGTTTTATGCAGGACATGGGGCTACAGGTTTGAACGACAAAACAGCTTACTTTGTGCCTGTAGATTGTGATGCCCAATACCTTGAGATAGGCGGTTATCCGACAGATGTATTTTACCAAAATTTGGCACAAGTTCCTGCTAAGTCCTTTACAATATGGCTTGATGCGTGTTTTTCGGGTACAGAGCTTGTCCAAAATGTATCACCCATAGTCATCAAAGGCAAAGGTTTTGCGGGAGTGCGCAATGGCGTTTTGATGGCTTCTTCTACAGATGACCAATATGCTACATGGTATCCAGAACAAGGGCATGGCTTGTTTACATATTTTTTGCTCAAAGGCATACAGCAGGCAAGGGCAGACCTTGATGGAGATAAGAAATTGACTTTCAATGAACTATACCAATTCATGGCGGACAAGACTGAAGGCATACCCTTTTTGGCAAGAAAACTAAACAACATCGAGCAGGTGCCTCTCCTCAAAGGGGCAGACATACAAAAAGTGCTTCTTAGTTATTAGCATTATTTGATAGCGACTTTTGGAAGTCGCTATCTGTTTTTTTTCGGTTCTTAAAAAGTTATTGCGGGTGTTTGATTTTTAGAGAGCTTCAACCCTTCGGGTGTCTAAACTAACTAACTCAAAATGAGTTAGTTAGTTTAGACACCCGAAGGGTTGAAGCAACATGACTTACTT
>JAAFJK010000018.1 GCA_013298105.1 Cytophagales bacterium | reverse complement strand
CTGAAAATCAATCTATTCTCAATCCCCCTGTTTCCCAGTCCCCCCAGTTCTCCTGTAAACCTGTCCCCTGTTCCCCTGTTTCCCTGCCCCCAGTTCCCCTGTTTTCCTGTAAACCTGTCCCACCCTTTTACCCTTCCACCTTTCTACCCCTCATGAGAATTACCTACAATGCACCTGTCGTGCTAACTTTTACCCTCGTTTGTACCATTATTACGCTTTTGGATACTACAGTCTTTGGACTTGCAAGACCAACAGGCGTAGAACGCCCTGGCGGATTGGCTACTTGGCTTTTTATGGTCTATCCATTTGGTACGCAAGAAATGTCTTCTTGGAATCCACTGATGTATTTCCGCCTATTCTCTCATGCGATGGGACACGCAGGTTGGGGACATTTGACAGGCAACTTTACGTTTATTTTGCTACTCGGACCCATTTTGGAGGAAAAATATGGTTCACGCCCTTTGGTATTCATGATTTTCATAACGGCATTGGTAACAGGGATTTTGAATGCTACTTTATTTCCTAATCCGCTTTTGGGTGCGAGTGGGATTGTGTTCATGATGATTATTCTAAGCTCTTATACGAACGCCATGAAAGGTACTATTCCATTGAGTTTTATTTTGGTGGCTTGTCTATTTTTGGGTAAGGAAATCTATAATGCCATGCTTAGTACCGACAGCATATCACAGTTTGCGCACATCATAGGCGGTATAGCAGGTGGTATATTTGGCTATGCTATCTCAACAGGGGCAGGCAAGAAGTAAGAGATTTACACTGCCTTTTTTCGATGGGCAGGCAAGGGCAAATTACCAAAAGACAAATTAGCACAGACGGCTCGTCTGTGCTACACGATTTATTACACAGACGAGCCGTCTGTGCTACATGATTTATCTTTCACTTCAAAGTGTACTTCATGGGTACAAAAATATTGGCATTGATTTCTTTTTTACCTTTTTGGTGCTTGTATCGTTTGGCGGATTTTATATTTTTGCTTGCCTACTATGTTTTCCGTTATCGTTATGCAGTCGTGATGGATAATCTCGAGCGTTCCTTTCCTACCAAGACTTTGCGCGAGCGCGAAAAAATAGCCCGAAAGTTTTACCTGAATTTAGCGGACATCATAGTAGAAAGTATCAAATCTTATACTATTTCAAAAAAAGCCATTTTAAAGCACATTCATTTTACGAACCCAGAAGTATTGCAGGCACATTGCGATAAAGGGCAATCGGTACTTGTCATGGCTTCGCACCTCTGTAATTGGGAATGGCAACTGCTGGGCAGTCAAGCATTTTTTAAAACTACTATGGACGGAGTGTATAAACCACTCTCCAACAAAACAGTAGATGGCATCATGGCGCATATCAGGGGCAAATTTGGCTACAAGCCTATCCCCATGCAGTCTGCAGTCCGCGAAATAGTCAGACGCAAAACGCAAACTTTTGTCTATGGTTTGGTGGCAGACCAAACGCCTCAACCCAATGAGCATACTTTTCACACCTTTTTTTTGAATCAAAAAACGCCTTTTTTTGTAGGTACAGCACGTATAGCCGAGCTGACACAATATCCTGTACTCTACATCGAGATGAGGCGAGTAAGGCGCGGATATTATACGCTTACTTTCCACACCCTTGCCTTGCCTCCCCATACTAAAGGCAACCATGAGGTCATTGTCGAATATGCACGTCTTTTAGAAAAGTGTATCCTTGAGAATCCATCGGATTGGTTATGGTCGCACAAACGTTGGAAATATGCTTGAGTGGTTTGTCTTAGTATTTTGGTTCTTGAAAAGTTATTGAGGATGTTCGATTTTTAGAGAGCTTCAACCCTTCGGGTGTCTAAACTAACTAACTCATTTTGAGTTAGTTAGTTTAGACACCCGAAGGGTTGAAGCAACATGACTTACTTTTACAATGCCTCCTATTTCAAATTCCGCAATAACTTTCGAAGAACCCCTAAAATTACTAAAGAGCGAAAAAAATATAAAACTATTGGCATCTTTCATAACCCCTAAAAAGTAGTTTACACTTTTTTTCCTTAAACCTATAAGGTCTTAAAGACCTTATAGGTTTAAAAAACTGATAATGAGCTATTT
>JAAFJK010000087.1 GCA_013298105.1 Cytophagales bacterium | reverse complement strand
ATAAATCGTCAATAAAGCAGTAAATTGCAATCGTAAAATCTTTCATAAAAAGCGATTTGTAGTGTGAATGATTACAAATATAGCACTTATGACAAGATTTTACAATTTTTAACACCAATAATTTTAATACAATACTACGCAACTCACGTTATTACAAAACAGGGCTTTGCGCTTCTATTGCGCCTTACCTGAACCCAAAATACCGTACAAAATCTTTATCATCTTATTTTTTATTCGTTCCTTAAATGCTTGAGCTATCCAAAATTACCAAAACTTTTGAAACACGCGCCTTAGATGACATAGACCTGACTATCACGCAAGGCGAATATGTGGTAGTGATAGGTGCAAACGGCTCGGGAAAGTCGTCCCTCTTGAATATCATAGCGGGTACATATCCGCCAGATGCAGGCAAGGTGCTTTTAGAAGGGAAAGACATGACGGCTTTGCCTGACTATAGGAGAAGCCGTTGGATAGCACGAATGTTCCAAAATCCACTCGCGGGGACTGCCCCTGACCTCAGTATTTTGGATAATTTTCGGATAGCCAGCCTCCGTACTACTGCCAAAATGCCTTACATTGGCAACAATGCCACGTTTCGTAGGCAAGTGCAAGAGCGTATTGCACGCTTGGATATGCACCTTGAGCATCGTATAGATGAGCCTATCGGTACGCTATCGGGTGGGCAACGACAGGCACTTACACTACTTATGGCGACTATGGCGGAGGCAAAACTATTGCTGATGGACGAGCCTACCGCTGCACTCGACCCGCGCTCTGCCCAAAGTTTTATGCAAAAATCGGCTGAAATTATACAGCAATTTCAGCTTACAGCTTTGCTCATCACGCACGATATGCGCGATGCCCAAAAGTATGGTACGCGCCTTATCCAAATGGGCGAAGGAAAAATCTTGAAAGACTTGCCTACCACCGAAAAAAATAAACTCGACTTGCCTGCCATTCAGGGGTGGTTTTAACTCTTTATAGGAAAAGTAAGCACAAATTTTGCGCCCTTGCCTGCCTCACTCTCGAGCGTGATAGTTCCCTGCAATTTTTCGGTAAGGACTTTGATGATGGATAAGCCCAACCCTGTGGAGGCTTCTCCTCCTGTCGGTTTGGCACTTAGTTTTTCGAATTTATGGAACAGTTTGTGCCTATCCTCTTCTGTAAATCCTTGCCCTTCGTCTTGGATAGAAATGACTATTTTATCTGCTTCGGTGGCAAGTGTAAGGTAAATATTTTTGTCTTTGGGCGAAAACTTGATGGCGTTTGAGAGCAAGTTACTCACGATTCGGCTGACGCAGTCTTCGTCTGTGATACTTTGTATTGGTAGGGCAGGCAAGGTAAGGTGTAGTTGGATATTTTTCTTTTGGGCATCTTGGGCAAAAGTTTCGTGGTGTTCTTTAAGAAAAGTCTGCCAATTAAGCATTTCTAAGCGTAATTTTGTGCCGCCATGTTCATAATAGCTGATATCGAGGAGGTCGCGTATGAGGTTTGAGCCATTTTGAATGATGTCGTGTCCCATTTTTACGAGGTGTTTTTGGTCATCATTCAGGTCGCTTGTAAGCGTGAAAAGTTCAAGAATCCCACGTATTCTATTTAGGGGGGCTTTGAGGTCGTGTGCCACTATCCCCATGAGGCTATCCTTTTCGTGGTTGATTTCTTGGAGAGAGTTGTTTTTGTCTGTAAGGATTTGGTTGAGTCTTTTTTGTTCGTCTTCGCTTGCGCGGAGAGCCATGAGACTGTTGTGGAGGTTTTCGTTTAGTTGTGTAAGTTCGTGGTTATAGTTTTCGGCTTTGTTGTTTGCTTCTTCCAAGTCCAGATTGATGGTACGGATTTGTTGGTGTTGTTTTTTGTGTTGTGCATACCTGAAGTAGCCGAATGTCCCGACTACCAAAAGCAATATCAATACACTACCCAGCACAAGCATCCAAAAATCACGTCTTTGTATTTCTGCCATTTCGCGGTTTATTTCGGCATCTTTTCGCTGTAGCTCATAGCCAAATGCCCATTGGTCTGCGCGAGTGCGGAGTGTTTCTTGGTGTAGGCTATCTTGGTAAGTGATGTGCTTTTGGAGGTATTGGTGTGCTTTTTCAAAGTTATTCAAGGCAGCTTCTATCTCTGCGAGGGTTTGGTAGGCAAGAGATATGCGTGTTTTGTCATTGATTTGGGCAGCTATTTTGAGGCTTTTTTCGGCATATTTTTTTGCTTTTTGGAAGTCTTTTTGTTGGAGATACATTTTTGCTTCTATGTTTTGTGTACCTGCATACATAGATTTATCCTCGTATTTTTGGGCAAGGGCTTCTACACTCTGGAGCAGTTTATGGGTTTTTGTATAATCTTTTTGGGTAAGATAACTTTCAGCAAGTTCGTATTCTACGGTGGCTATACCGAGTGTATCTTTCAATTCTTTGCGCAAGGTAATGGCTTTTTCGAAGGCATCAAAGGCTTGGTTTTCTTTGCCCAATTTATGATAAATTCGTCCAAGATTTACCCAAATGTAGGCTTGCATAGATTTATTGTTGGTTTTTTGGGCTATAGGGCTGGCGCGATGGATATGAATAAGGGCTTCTTCATATTTTCTTTCAAGGTATAAGATGTTGCCGATATTGATATTTCCAAAGCCTTCCTCCTCCAAGTAGTTGTGTTTATTTGCCAACAAAAGAGATTCTTGTAAATACTTGCCTGCAATGCCATAATTGCCCAGATTGCGCATAGCGATGCCCATAAAGCTCAAGGATTTGATAATACCTTTAGTAAAATTTATATTGCGGGCAAGTTTATTGGCTTTTTGGGCATACTCGAGACTCTCTCCAGGAGCAGAGCTACGCACTTTCCACGCATATTCACAAAGTGTAAGGATTTTAGTTGTGTCTTCTGGTGCATTACGAAGTTGGGAAAGCATAGCTTGTCCAGCCGTTTGCGGGTCTTGTGCAAGGGCAGGCAAGCGCACAAACAATGACAAAACACAAAAAACTATGCTTTTTAGGCGATACATAGATGTAAAATTTTAAGAAATAAGTGACGAATACAATCGTTTGAAATGAGTATATTTCAAATAATGGCGTGTAAATTAGCTAAAAAAATGAAGTCGCTTTGTCTGTAGTGCAATACTAAACAAAAAAACTGATTTTGCAAAAAAAGTTCTTTATGATTAGTTTTGCAGTATGATTGTCTATGATACAAAAAACTGGGGAGCCACGCTCATCAAAATATACCTGAGTTTCAACAAAGCCTATACCACGCGCGTACTGTTCAAATACATTTTTTATTTATCCATTTATACTACGGTGGTGGTGGTCATAGATTTGAATGTCTTGCCTACCCGCATAGAGATAAACCCGCTCTTTTTCTCTCTTTTGGGGGTTATACTTTCGCTGATGCTGGTCTTTAGACTGAATACATCTTACAACAAATGGTGGGAAGGGCGCGTAGCTTGGGGCAATCTTGTCAATCAAAGCCGTTCGCTTGCCTCCAATCTGCACGCCCTTCTGCCCAAAGATGACCTCGAGAATCGGACATTTTTTGCTTCCCAAATTTCTAATTTTGCCTATACCCTACAAAGTAGGCTGAGAGATGTAAAAAACTGGCACGAGATAGAGCCACTCGGCAGAGAATACCTTGCCTGCCTGCAAAGCACCAAAAATGTACCCTACCGCATAGCTACCCAAATGTATGAGCGTGTAGAACAAAAAACAAAAGAAGGCATCTTCCACCCTACTGACAAACAACATCTTTTCTCACAACTTGAGATGATGATAAATGTCATGGGTATGTGTGAGCGCATCAAAAATACACCCATTCCGTTTTCGCACAGCAGTTATATCAAAACTTTTATCTTGATATATGTGCTATCTTTGCCACTCGGTATTGTAGGCACGCTTTTTTATTATACCATTCCGACTGTCGCGCTGATAGCTTACGCCCTCGTGGGTGTGGAGGTAGTATCCGAAGAAGTAGAAGAACCTTTTGGCACAGAAGCAAACGATTTGCCCCTGCTCCAGCTCTCAAGAGTCATCAAACACAGTGTTTTTGAGGCACTCGAGGTGGAATATGAAATAGAAATAGCCGATGTAGAAATAGACACCAAATTTATTCAAATCGTAAGGTAACAAAAATTAAATATTTCTTTTTTTTTATTTTTCCACGATTTTCAAGGAACAAATATAAAATAACTGCATCTTTTTCCCTTGCTCAATAGGATAGGGTTTAAAACCCTATCCTATTGAGCAAGGGAAAAAGATGCAAATAACGAATCGAAAAAGATGAAGTTATTTAATTTCTATTCCTAACAAAAATTAAACATTCCTATTTTTCTTTTGTTCCACTCAAAACCATACCTTTCGTACTTCGCACCTCTTATTTCAAACCTCTCACAAGATGAATTATCAAGCACAAGCAGAAAAAATAGCAGTCGAAGCTTTTTTGAATTTTGATGATGTAACCAAAGAAAAGTTTTTCACTTTTTTTCAAGAAGTCTATGCAGAAAAAAGAGAAGTCTATCGCTTTTTTTATACCCAATATGCAGACCTTCGGGTAGGCAAGATGCTTTTGTCCAAACACCAAAAAAAGCAACTCTTAGCCGTCATACTGCCGTTTATCTCTACTGAGCAACAGTTTTATCTCTTTCAATGTGAAGTGCTACAACAAATCCACGCCCAAAAACAATACCTCACTTACAGAGGCAAATATCCAGTGCCTGTACCAGAGCTTATCCGCATACTGAATCAATACCAAAAATACATAGAAAATCTCCCAAAATCCAGCTGGTTTCATCTCAAATCTTACCAAGAAATAGACCGAAAAGAGGTCTTAGATATGATGCGTTATGTGTGTTTGAGAAAACTGAATAACAATGTCAGTATGCTGAAGAAAGATTGCCTCATCTTACGCGAAAATAAGAAAAACTTGCCTGCCCAAGTCGGTTATTTTTTTGATTTTTTAGACCTGCATATTGATATAGAAATGGAAAAAATAGAACCATTACAATTACCAGACCAAAACACGCATCTTGCCTACCCAACGCCCGCCCCCGTAGGCAAGTTTAAAACTGTTTTAGAGAATTATTTATTCGAAGAACTTAACCAAATAGAAGAAGAAAAACAAAAAAAAGAAACGTTACAAACGCTCTTTACCCAAGACTTACCTACCACGCTTGCACATTACAAAAATTCCACTTTGCGCACCAATCAAGTTACAGCTCTCATAAATTTGGAAGCGGGGGCAGGCAAGTTATACACGCGCCTAAAGACTGAAAGCACGATAATAAAAGTGTTTTACCTCACACTATCTGCGATAGGTTTGGCAAGTTTTGTAAGTCTTTTCTTGTTTGGTATATCGCTCAAAGGTGTGATAACTTTAGCCTCATGGGTTTTCATTTGGTTATTTATCCTTCTGCTCAGGGCAGGCAAGGGCATCTATGATACAAGCAAAAATAAAAAAGGAAAACAAAAAGAAATCAAAGAAATATATACCGAAAAGTACAAAGAAATCATCGAAAATAGAAAAGAAGAACTCGATTATATATTCGTAAGAGATAACATATTGGACAAAATAAAAGACGCTTTTTATTGGAAAATAAAAAATAAAAAAATCCAAATATATGCCAACGACATATACATGAATCCGAGAGATATACTCAACGCCTATCGTGCATACGCCCAATACATCATCAGCATAAAACCACAAGAAATAGATATACTCTATGCCCTTGAAGGTAGCATAGAACGCAAAAATATATGCTTTGAGATGATGAAATATTTATGCATGAAAAAATTGAAAAAATCTTATAAAAGTTTTCTCAATTTAGCCAATCTCATGATTCATCATACCTTAATATTTGACTACTATATGTACTTCATTGATACGCCCTGCGAGATGCTCAAAGGGGGCGTGATGGGTGGTGGATTTTATGATACAGAATCCTCGAATCTATACGAATACGAAAATATCAAACATAAAATAGAAAGGCGTGTAGAATTTGAGTATGACTATCCTATAGACCTCGAGGCAGATCCTGAGCTATGGGCGTGGTTCAAGGAAGAAGAAAAACAAATCCAAAAAAACAACCTTGAGCAAGAATATCAATATCTGGATAAATTTATCAAAAACAAAAATGCGCAATTTATCATTGAGGGAGAAGAAGGCGTATTATTTTATTCGTGTTTCTGAAACAAATATACCACTTAAGCGACTTATCAAGCATGATGAACCCATTGCAAGTTACCATTTGGCAAAACATCTTGGCATTTGACCTCGACCAGCCTGTTGCAGAGTACAGTTTTTCTACTCGATTAGCCTACGAAAATGGCTGGTCGCTTGAGTTCACAAAACGCGCCATCATAGAATACAAAAAATTCATGCTCTTGGCACGAACTTCTGAGCAGATGGTTTCGCCCTCGCCTATCGTGGACATAGTTTGGCATCAGCACCTCATATTTAGCACTTCTTACAAGGCTTTTTGTGATACATTGGGCAAACAAATAGAACATATACCTTCTTTGCACAACCACGCCGAAAAAGCCAAATTTGCATCAGCTTTCCAGCATACGCACCAAGAGTACATTGCGTGCTGGGGCGAGCCACCTGCAGATATATGGCAGGCAAGGCAGTTTGGACAGACCTTAACTGAACAACCAAAGTCCGCTCTGCCTATGTGGGCTTTGATGCTTATTATGACACTTTTGCCTGCATTTTCCTACCAATTTGTTGCGCCATTTCTAAAGCCTGTCGTGCAAGAAATAGACAATCCATTCTTTTTGATAGGTTATTGGGCATTATTTTTCATAATGGCTTTGTATCTATTTTTTAGTCGCAACCAAGCCCTGCAAGACTATGCCCAA
>JAAFJK010000565.1:2657-13618 GCA_013298105.1 Cytophagales bacterium | reverse complement strand
TTGTCAAGGCAGCGTATTGTTTGGCTGTAGTAATGCCTCGTTTGCACCAAATAGCCTCCAATTCTTGCCTAACCTCTATATTTTTCAAACGTTCCTCAATCCAAGAGTCGTTATAGCCTTGTTTTTTGTAGTAGAGGCGTTTTTTCTCTAAAGTATCTACACTTTCATTGATGACTTAGTTAAAAAGAGCAACTTCTTTTTTTGCACTGTCAAACGCCACCACAAGTGAAAGTTTGAAGTCCACGACTTCCTCTGTATTGCGACTAAGCGTTACGACAAAATGACATTGTAGTTCGTTGAGGTAGCAAAATTTTTGAGGCTGACCTATGCCTAATACTTCCGTTTCAAACGGAAGTATTCCCAGTTGCTCAAGTTCATGTTTGTACTTATTGATAGTTTCAATAAGATTTTTATGCTTGATATTCAAGCCTTTAGCAATGATACGGCTATCTACTACCTGTATGCCGTTTAGGTTTTGGATTTCGAGTTGATGCTCCATGTTGTATTGGGGTTTAGGTTATTTTTATTTGGTTAGACTTTGTTTTAGAAGGTCATGAAGCCTGTCTATCTCTTTTTGTTGGGCTTCGATGCGAGAAATGTAATTTCTATGAATTTCTGTGATACGAACTTCGTACATTTCTTTGACTTCTCTGCTGTGGTTTTCGTGAATGTGATTCACATTTCCTATACTATTATCATGAAAACTATTACCTTCAACATTTCCAAAAAATTGCTTTTCATCAAACTCGACTATCTTTTCAGGAGTAGTACCTAATACTTCAGCAATTTTTTCGAGGCGTTCTCGACTGAGCTTTGCCTCGCCTTTTTCTATTGCACTGTATTGTTGTTGTGATATGCCTAACTCTTTTGCCATACCCACTTGGGTAATATCTGCGAGTTCACGAGCTTTGCGTATTCGGTTTGCGAGGCGTAATTGATATTCCATAATATTGATACAAGTAAATTACAAGTGATAAACAGTATATTACTGCCAAAAGTATGCTGTTATTTGGAGAATACCAAATATTTTTGTAAAAAATTGTGATTTGATATGAAAGTGAAACTTTTACTCTATTTATGCACCTTTTTTGTATGTGTTTTAGCACATGGGCAAACACCTGACTTGGTAATTTCAGGTGGTGGTACAACTCAGGATATTGGTTATGATACAGCTGTAGATGCTTCAGGCAATATGTATGTGGTAGGGCAATTTCAAAATTCTGCTACTTTTGGTAGCTACACTATAACGAGTGCAGGCAATAATGATATATTCATTGCTAAGTACAGTTCTTCAGGTGTTTGCCAATGGGCAAAAAGAGCAGGAAGCACCACAGGAGATGTTGGGCGAGGAATAAGTATTTCAGGCAATTCTATTTACATCACAGGCTTTTTTTCAGGCACAGCAAATTTTAATACACCTTCTACTACAGGTAGCAATGAAATAACTGCGACAGGAACTGAAGATATGTTTGTAGCCAAATATGACGAAAATGGTAATTTTCAATGGGCAAAACGTGGTGGGATAACAGCAACACAATGCAGAGGTGAAAAAGTAGCAGTTTTGGGGACTGAGGTTTACGTAGTTGGTTATTTCAATGGCACAGCAAATTTTAACACGCCTTCTGCTACAGGCTCTAACGAAATTAGCGCAGCAGATAGCAGTTCTGATATTTTTATTGTCAAATATGATGAAAATGGTAATCTACAGTGGGTTAAAAGGGCTGGTGGTTTTGGACCTGATTTTGGTTATGATGTAACTGTTACAGCAACCTCTTTGTATATCACAGGTGGTTTTTGGTTTGTCGCAAATTTTAATACACCATCTTCGACAGGTACTAACGAAATTAGCAGTGCTGGTTCAACTTCTCTCGATATATTTGTAGCTAAATTTGATGTTAGTGGTAACTTTCAATGGGCAAAAAGAGCAGGGGGCAACTTTAACGATTATGCTCAAGGTATAGTAGCTATAGGTTCAAGTGTGTATATTACAGGCTTGTTTACAACATTAGCCAATTTCAATAATCCTTCTGCATCAGGTAGCAATGAATTGGTAGGCAATGGCGCTAACAACCCTTTTGTAGCCAAATATGATGAGAATGGCAACTTTCAGTGGGCAAAGCGAGCAGGAAATTCTACATTTACGGGCACAAGCATAGGAGCAATCGCTAATTCTGTATATGTAACAGGGTATTTTGAGGGAAGCCCTGCTAATTTTAGTACGCCTTATGTTGCGGGTAATTATGAGATAAGCAGTTTAGGCACCAATGATATATTTTTGGCAAAATACAATAGTTCAGGCGATATACAATGGGTTAGGAGAGGTGGTAGTAATGCCTTTGACGAAGCGTGGGGACTTGCTGTTCAGGGTACTTCTATTTACGTAACAGGCGCATATAACAATACGGCAAATTTCAATACACCTTCAGCAAGTGGCTCAAACGAAACAACAACGTCAGGTGGTTATGACGTTTTCATAGTGCGTTATGGCGATTCAAATGCACTACCCATTACATTAGCCCATTTTGAAGGTAATAGATTGAATAATAATGTTGAATTATCTTGGACTACTTTACAAGAGTTTGATAATAAAGGATTTGAAGTTGAAATAAGCAAAAATGGAGTACAATTTGAGAAAATATCTTTCGTTGAATCAACTAACTCAAACACTAAGAAAAACTATAATTTACAAATAAAGAACAACCATGAAGCATATTATCGCTTAAAACAACTTGATTTTAATGGTAGCTATTCCTATTCAAATATTATTTTTGTAGAAGGTAGCGAAATTATGATAATTGCATATCCTAATCCAAGCAATGAAGTAATCAGGGTTAAAATTGACAAAGAATTAAAAGGTGTAACAGCAATTATAACAAACGCAAATGGACAAATTGTAGAAACTGTAAAACTATCACAGGAAGAAACCAATTTGAATATCAAACATTTACAAAAAGGTATATACTTCTTGAATGTTCTGAGCAAAAAGCGTTTTGTAACAAAATTTATTGTGAATTGATATATCTGTTGTAGGAAGCCCTACTTTCAGGCTTTTGTTTTTGAGTGTTGCAATAAAAGGAAACTTATTGTGCAAAGATCCCTACTTCACGCTAAAAATGAATGGTAGACACAAAAATAAAAAAAAGCCCGCTCAAAAGTGAGTGGGCTTTTTTGTTGAAAAAATCAAATAATTTCTTTTAGCTATTCATTTTTAGAACACCTGAAAAGGCGAAAAAACCTTGCCTGCATAATTAGGCAAGGTTTTTTCATTTCCTTTTTGATTTCAAATATTTTTTGATGTCTTTAGCAGAGGGCAGTTGTTTGCTCAATTCTTCAGGCAACTGCTCATAAAGTTTATATTCTGCTACACCAATAGGCTTATTTTGACTTCTCAAAGAATATTCGACTTCTAAATCATCTTTTTCAGCACAAAGAATAATGCCTATGCTTGGGTTTTCGTGAACCATGCGCACTGTGTCGTCAAGCACTTCAAGATAAAAATTCATTTTACCTGCATATTCGGGTATGAATTTCGTGATTTTCAATTCTAATGCCACCAAACACTGCAAACCACGATGATAGAATAGTAAATCGATAAAATATTCATTTTCGCCTAATTTTATTTTGTATTGACTACCCAAAAAGGCAAAACCGTAGCCCATTTCGAGCAGAAATTCTTTGATGTTTTGCAACAACTGATTTTCCAATTCACGCTCTTTTACCAAAGCCGTCAAACCTAAAAAATCTAAGTTGTACTCACTTTTTAAGGCTTCGTGGGCTTGTTCTGCTAAATTAGCACTGAGGGTTTGCTGAAAGTTATGCGTTTTTTCGGCTGTTTTCAGGGTTTTGTACGCATTTGCCTTGATTTGATTGTGCAAAATGGCGCGACTCCAGCCAAATTTAGCGGAGGCTTCGAGATAAAATTGTTGTGCCGCATCCTCTTTTATCTTGCTCATAATGAGTACATTGTGCATCCAAGGAATTTCTCCAGCAAGCTGCTGGAGAATTGGAAAGTTACGATAGGTCAAATAAAACTGCCTCATGTACCACAGATTTTGTGTAGAAAATCCATCAGTATTTGGAAATTCTGCCTTTAGGTCTTTTGATAGGTGTTCCACTACAGATTTGCCCCAGCCTTCAGTTTCTTGACGTTCTGCAATGGTCTTGCCTATATGCCAATAGAGTTCTATCATAGCTCGATTGACATATTGCCCCGCCCGCACTTGTGCGTGGCGTATGCTATCTTTTATTTCAGCAAGTAGGTTTTGGTAAGATTCATGTTGGATTTCCATGTTTTTATTTGGTTAGACTTTGTTTTAGAAGCTCATGAAGCCTGTCTATTTCTTTTTGTTGGGCTTCGATGCGGGATTCGTACATTTTTTCAAGTCTATCTAATACTTCTTTATCACTAAAAACATAACCATTGGTTATAGTAGCATGATTATTAAGTTGGTTCATAATCATAGCCTTTTCATCAAAAGAAACGATATCTTCCACTTTGACATTCAATGCTTTAGCTATCTGTTCAAGCCTGCTGTATGGTACATCTACTACACCTTGCTCAATCTTACTATAGCCTGCTTGTGTCATGGCTATTTTTTCAGCCATATGTTCCTGAGTAAGATTGCGCAGTTCTCTTACTTTTTTGATTTTACCACCTATTCCTTGCATATTAAAACACCCTTGTTAAGATTAAATTGGATTTTCAAAATTAGGATATTAAATTTAAAATGCAAAAATTTGAGGCAGAAAATTGAAAAATTTTTACGCAGTAGCCGAAAAGCGTGTAAGAAAGTAGGCATTTACTCATGATTTTTATTTTTTATGAACTCAACTGAAAAAACCTTAGTACGTATTGCATGGGGTGCTGTAGCACTCGTTGCCTTTGTCGCTTTTGGTGTGAAGGGCAAATTTTAAAGGATAGTTCCTTGTTGATAGTTGTGTAAAGTCTGCAACTTCAAAGTAAAAACTGCAACGCGTAAAAACTGTAAACGCCTTGCCTACCCGCGCTATATGGGTAGGCAAGGTGTTTAGTTTGTAAAAAATGCCTTGCATATTTATGCTTTGGCAACTACAAAGTCGCTATTATATCGTGCAAGAGGACTATATTTTTGTATTTTTGTTTTCTTAAATGCTCGCACAGAGGCACATCGCGTGTAATAAGTGGGTAGCCTGTGAGTACAGATAAACTCACATAGAGCATATCGTCCAAATCCACACCCAAACACAAATCATACCCTTTTTGATAGGCTTCTTCGGTAAGCACCATATTGGGCAAAACATTGATACGCGAAAATATTTTTAAGAAGTAGGGCAAAAACTGTGTTTCATCTAAAGTTGTTTTTGCTTTGATGACTTCTTTGTGTTTCTCTATCTCGATGTAGAGGTAGTCAATGCTATACAAATTGTAGGTATTAGATAGGCGTTCATAAATACCTTTCCCGCTCATGAGTGCCGCAAACACTACATTAGCATCTATGATGTAGTCTATAGTGCTATTCATGAGGCTCTTTATCTATTTGGCGATTTTTTACTTGGGCAAGATGTTTATGTTTTTCTTGTTCCCATGCTTGTTTTTTTGCTTCTTTGCTTATCTCGTCGAGGCTTGTATCAGCTTGTTGAATAGCTTGAGAGAGTTTTCGCCCAAATTTTTCCAAAAGTACATTATCCAATTCATGCATCAAAGCTGTTTGGATTTCTTGCTCGCTGACGATTTGCAAGTAGTGGCTGGGTATATCTATCGTAACCTGCATATTGTTGTATTTTTATTTTTGAAACGTAAATGTTTTGCTTTTATTGCCTTGCCTGCCTATACGCTAAAAAAGCCCGCTCAAAAGTGAGCGGGCTTTTTTGTTGAAAAACCCAAATAATTCCTTTTCTTTGCAAATAAAACCAAATAAACCATGAGAAAACATATAAAAAGAAGCCCCCTGCCCCAAAGGGGAGAAAAACGTTATAATTCCCCTTTGGGGTTAGGGGCTTTTTGGGGACTTTTGTTGCTACTTCTCCCCTTTGGGGCTGGGGGCTTGTTCGCCCAAAAAGTCGACATGACCAAACTTCAAACCCTCAAACCGCGTAATGTGGGTCCCGCAGGCATGAGTGGGCGCGTTACAGCTATAGATGTCGTTTTGCGCAATACCAATATCATGTACATAGGCACAGCTTCGGGAGGCGTTTGGAAGTCAGAAAGTGCAGGAATGGAATGGAAACCCATTTTTGACAAAGAAAAAACACTTTCTATAGGCGCGATAGCTATTCATCAACCCAATCCTGACGTAGTGTGGGTAGGTACAGGCGAGGGCAACCCACGCAATAGCTTGAATAGCGGTTTTGGAGTCTATAGAACCCTTGATGGAGGACGCACATGGCAATGCATGGGACTCGAAAAAACACGCAATATCCACCGCATTATCATTCACCCCACCAATCCCGATATAGTGTGGGTAGGTGCTATAGGCTCGCCTTGGGGCGACTCGCAGGAAAGGGGCGTTTTCAAAACCACAGACGCAGGCAAGACGTGGCGCAAAGTCCTGTATGTGAATGAAAAAACAGGCGTGGGTGATATGATTCTCTCGCCTGACAACCCCAATAAATTGCTTGTCAATATGTGGGAACACCGCCGTCAGCCTTGGTTTTTCAAATCGGGAGGCGAGGGTTCAGGCTTGTATATGTCTGTAGATGGGGGCGAAACGTGGGCAAAACAAACCGCCCAACAAAACGGCTTGCCTGAAGGCGAGTTGGGTCGCATTGGTTTGACAGTTTGCAAATCAAAACCTAACGTCATGTATGCTATCATCGAGGCAAAAAAGAACGGATTTTATCGTTCAGACAATGGTGGCTACAAGTGGGAAAAAATCAACGATACAGGCGGTTTTGGCGACAGACCTTTTTATTATTCAGAGATTTATGTCGACCCTTCGAATGAAAACCGCATTTTTACGCTCTATTCTATGGTAGGCGAGAGCGAAGATGCAGGTAAGACGTGGAAAGTAATCCTTCCCTACGGAGGCGACAAGGCAATTCACCCTGACCATCACGCTTGGTGGATTCACCCCGAAAATCCTAATTTTATGATTGATGGCAATGATGGCGGTATGGCGATAACTTACGACAGGGGCAAAACGTGGCGTTTTGTGGAAAACTTGCCTGTAGCGCAATATTACCACATCAGGGTTGATGATGCTATTCCGTACAACATTTACGGAGGTATGCAAGACAACGGAACGTGGATAACACCCGCTTACGTTTGGCGTTTTGGAGGGATTAGAAATAGCTACTCTGAAGAAGTTTGTTTTGGCGATGGTTTTGATATTATGCCCGACCTTACCGACTCGCGCTATGGTTATGCTATGTCGCAACAAGGTTATTTGCAACGCTATGACCTGAAAACAGGGGCAGGCAAGCTCTTACGCCCTACTCGCAAAGACAGTGTCTATTTGCGTTTTAATTGGAATGCCGCTTTGGGGCAAGACCCTTTTGACAAATCCACGATTTATTATTGTAGTCAATTTGTGCATAAAAGTACGGATAAAGGCGAAAATTGGACAATTATCTCGCCTGACCTGACCACAAACGACAAAGAAAAAATGAAACAAGGCGAAAGTGGCGGACTCACGATGGACGCTACAGGCGCGGAAAATCACTGCACAATTCTCTGCCTTGCCCCAAGCCCCAAACAAAAAGATTTGCTTTGGGCAAGTACAGATGATGGACAGTTGCACCTCACACAAGATGCAGGCAAGACTTGGACAAATCTTTCTAAAGGACTTGCAGGCTTGCCTGCGGGTAGTTGGATTCCGCAAGTTGTACCTTCTACGCATCAGGCAGGCGAGGCATTTGTGGTGGCGAATGACTACAGGCGCGAAAACCTTGCGCCTTACCTATACCATACACAAGATTTTGGCAAAACGTGGAAACGAATTGCGAATGAAAGTAACATGGAAGGTTACACACTCGCTGTAGTGCAAGATTTGGTAGAGCCAAAATTGCTTTTTTGTGGTACAGACCAAGGACTTTACTTTAGTATTGATTATGGTGCAAATTGGACACTTTGGAACGCAGGCTATCCGCGTGTTTCTACTATGGATTTGGCAATTCAACCGCGTGAACATGATTTAATAATGGGTACTTTTGGGCGCAGTGCTTGGGTGCTTGATGATATTCGTCCTTTGCGCGAATTGGCACAAAAAGGTACGCAAATTTTAGAAAAACCTATCCATGCTTTCTTGCCTCCCGATGCCATTTGGCTTACCAATTTTCAACAGGCTTCTGGTATGCGCTTTGCAGGCAATACGGCTTTTGTAGGCGAAAACCGCAATTTGAGTGGCGCAATGCTTACCTTTTCCATAAAAGAGGCAAAGAAGGTGGAAGGGTTAAAGGGGGGAAAGGTAGAAGGGAAAGAGGGAGAAGGGGAAAAGGACGTTGTAAAAGCGGGTGTTTTGGTAGGCAAGGAGGAGAAGGGGAAAAAGGGAGAAGGGGAGAAAGGTGGAAAGGATAAAGGCAAAACAGGAACTCCCCCTGCGGGGGCTGGGGGGCTTGCGGGCTTCGACACTTTAAAAGTTACCCTCGAAATCGTTGATGCTAATAAGCAAGTTATCCGCACTTTGAAATTTAAGCCGAAAGTGGGCGTAAATCGCGTGTATTGGGGACTTGAAAGAAAAAGACTTGCCTACACACCGAAAAGCGAACTCGATAAAGTTGAAGAACGAGGAGGCTTGCCTGCCCTGACAGGTACATATATGCTTCGTTGGATATATGACACAGACAAAGACTCGACTATGCTCCGCGTCTTGCCTGACCCCCGCGAAACCCACAACGAAGCAAACCTAAAAGCGCATTATGCCATCTCGGAATCTTTGGAAAAGAAAATGGTAAATCTTGAAAAAGCCGCTTCCAATCTTGAGCAATCCAAAGCTACGCTTACTACTATTTTCAATGCGCTTAAGCCCAAAGATGACCAAAAGGAACTCGATGAGGCAGGCAAGGCATTGAAAAAACAAGGCGAGCGCGTACAAGATTCTATCCGCGTGATGCTGGAGATGATAAATGGCAAAAGCGACCGCAAAGGTATTCAGCGAAGTGAAAGCCACGCAAAAGCTAAAATATTCGCTTGTTATGGTTATTTAGACCTCTCAGCAGGAATGGCTGAACCCAATACTACCCTACAGAATGTAGTAGAAACTGCCCACAAAGAATATCAAAAAGCCATTGAAAAAGTAAATGCCTTTTATGAATTGGATTGGATAATATTCAAAAAAGCTGTAGAGCAATACAATCTCTCTATTTTCAAGGAATACAAGCCGATAGAGAAGGATTAGTTTTTTACCTTGCCTGCCGACTGGGTAGGCAAGTTTTTTTATGCCTCAAAAAAACCTTGCCTACCCACGCAGGCAAGGATTTTATTTCTCTAACCAATCTTTTAAAGTAGCATATTTTTCCACATCAATCCTTACAAATGTGCATTTTACAATCTTTCAAAGTAGCATATTTTTCCACATCAATCCTTACAAATGTGCATTTTGTTTCTTCCATTTTTAGAACAAGTTTGCGTTTAGACATTCGTTTGATGGTGGCTTCTTTAAGTTTTCCCCTACCAAAATGTATTTTTAGCTGTTTCTTTCCTTGAGCGTTTTTTTGAATAATGCCTTGATACTTTCTCCTGCCCGCACAATCAGTTTCTGCCCAAAGAAATTGACTATTTCCGTATATTTGCACAATAAACACTCTTGTACCTGTTACATATAGGTAAGTTGCTTTTTCCTGTGCCAAAGCGGGCAGGCAAGCAAACCAAAGGAAAATGATAAGCACAATTTTTCGCATAGCTGAAAAGTTTAGACATACAAATATAGGCATTTTATAGCAAAAAAGCTATAGTAGTTACAAAAAAGGGCGTAACTTTTCCAAAAAAAGATAACCAATAAAAACATAGCTTTTTTCCTAAAAAAGCTATATTTGCACAAAAAATAGTAAGTCATGAAAAATATAGAAACGACTGAAGAATATCAAAATTTCGTCAGAGAGATAAAGGCACGTATTCGCCAAGCACAATACGAAGCGCTAAGAGCTGTAAACAAAGAACAGCTACAACTCTATTGGGATTTGGGCAAAATGATTGTGGAAAAACAACAGCAAACCAAATGGGGCAAGTCTGTTGTAGAGCAAATAGCCCAAGACCTACAGCTTGAATTTGTAGGAGAGCGGGGGTTTTCTGCCCGAAATTTGTGGCGCATGAGGCAATTTTATGAACTTTATAAGGATGCTGTATTTCTGCCACCATTGGTGGCAGAAATAGGATGGTCGCATAATGTAGTAGTCATGGAAAAATGCAAACTTGATTTGCACAGAGAGTTCTACATTCGCATGGCGAAAAAATTTGGGTGGACAAAAGAGGTTTTGATACACCAAATAGAAAACAAGACGTATGAAAAATATTTGCTCAATCAAACCAACTTTGAGGAAACCTTGCCTGAAAAATATAAAAATCAGGCAATTTTGGCTGTCAAAGACGAGTATCAATTTGGATTCTTAGAATTGGCAGACCAACATTCAGAATATGAACTTGAGGCGGCTATTATCAAGAATATTCGAGAATTTTTACTTGAAATGGGTGGGTATTTTAGTTTTATTGGCAATCAGTTTCGTTTAGAAGTGGGTGGGCAAGAGTACTTTATCGACTTGCTTTTGTTTCACAGAAAACTTGCCTGCTTGGTGGCTTTGGAGTTGAAAATAGGCGAATTTACACCTGAAATGGTAGGCAAGATGCAGTTTTACTTAAGCGTTTTGAATGATACTTTGCGTGAACCACACGAAAATCCTGCTATTGGTATCATTGTCTGCAAATCTAAAAATAGAATGATTGTGGAATATGCACTGAAAGACAGTACAAAACCTATTGGCGTAGCTACCTACAGTATGAATACAGAAGTTCCTGAAGCGTGGCGAAAACTCTTGCCTACTCCTGAACA
>JAAFJK010000565.1:0-2647 GCA_013298105.1 Cytophagales bacterium | reverse complement strand
GCGCAAAAGATTAAAACTTATGCAAGATTTGTCTCAAGACCAAGCCTATCAAGATTTGCTCAAAACATTGGGCGAAACTTACCTACAGGGCAGAAAAAGAGCTTTACAAGCGGTTAATTCTGAATCCTTGCTTACCTATTGGGAAATGGGTAAACACATTATAGAATATGAACAAAAAGGCAAAATAAAAGCCGAATATGGTAAAAAAGTGCTGATACAACTTGCGAAAGACCTGAAAACTCAATATGACAAAGGCTTCAGTCGTAGCTATTTGGTGTATATGCGTTTGTTTTACATTCGTTATCCAAAAAGTGAAACATTGTTTCACCAATTGAGCTGGTCGCATTATTTTGAAATTATCAAGATAGATGATGACCTTGAGCGCAGTTTTTACGAAAAACAAACAATACTTGAAAAGTGGAGTGTCCAAGAATTGCGTAGGCAAAAGAAAACCGCTTTGTTTGCACGATTGGCGTTGAGCAAAGACAAACAAGGTATTTTGGATATGGCAAAACAAGGTTTGATACCTAATAAAGAAACAGACCTCATAAAAGAGCCTTTTGTATTTGATTTTTTAGGAATAGAAATGCCCAAACGACTGAAAGAAAAGGACTTAGAAAAAAAGTTAATAGAGCATTTGCAAACATTTTTGTTAGAATTAGGCAAGGGCTTTACTTATGTGGGCAGGCAATATAGAATTGTGATTAGCAATACCGAATATTATGTAGATTTAGTTTTTTATCATCGTATTTTGCGTTGTTTTGTTTTGATAGACCTCAAAATAGATGAAGTAAAGCATCAAGATGTGGGACAAATGAACTTTTATTTGAACTATTTTAGCACTGAAGAAAATATAGAAGGCGATAATGAACCTATAGGGATCATATTGACAAATGAAAAAGACAACATTGTGGTAGAATATGCCTTGCGTGGCATCACTAACAAACTATTGGTAGCTAAATACCAACTCTACCTGCCTGATAAAGACATTTTGCTACAAAAAGTAAGAGAAATTTTAGAAAACTAAAACACCCTTGCCTGCCCACGCAGGCAAGGTTTTTATTTTTGCTAAACTCAAGCTATATTTGCACAAAAGATAAAAACTTATGGCAAAGAAAAACTTGCAAGTAGCTTTGATAGAAGGGGCAGACCGCGAAACGCCCATGATGAAGCAATACAACCAATTCAAGGCGCAATATCCAGGAGCTATTTTGCTCTTTCGTGTGGGCGATTTTTACGAAACTTTTGGCGAAGATGCTATCAAGGCAAGCCAAATATTAGGTATTACGCTTACAAAAAGGCACAATGGTTCTTCGTCTGAAACCGAACTTGCAGGTTTTCCGCATCATTCGCTGGAGGTGTATTTGCCCAAACTCGTTAAGGCAGGGCAAAGAGTAGCGATTTGCGACCAATTAGAAGACCCGCGTTTTGCCAAAAAAATAGTGAAACGAGGCGTTACAGAATTGGTTACCCCTGGCGTTGCCTACAACGATACAGTTCTCGAAGCCAAACGCAACAATTATCTTGCCTCCCTCTGCACGCTCAAAGGCGCGTGGGGCATCGCGCTCATTGATATTTCCACAGGCGAGTTCCTGACTACAGAAGGCAACCAAGAATATATAGACAAACTCCTGCAAAGTTTCTTACCTGCCGAAGTGCTGGTAAGTCGTGCCTTGCGCAATGAATGGACAGAATGGACGCAAGACCAATATTCGACTTACTACCTTGAGGATTGGTTTTTTCAAACTTCTTTTGGGGACGATTTGCTGAAAAGGCATTTCAAAGTGCAGACCTTGAAAGGGTTTGGTATTGCAGACTTGCCTCAAGGAATCGCGGCGGCAGGGGCAATTTTGCATTATTTGAGCGAAAATAACCACAAAGATTTACGGCACATTGCAGGCATTTCACGGATAGAGGAGGAAAGGTATGTGTGGTTAGATAAATTTACAATCCGCAATCTTGAATTACTTGCGCCCCAACAAGCGGGAGGCGTGGCGTTGATGGATATTTTGGACAATAC
The DNA here is from genome assembly GCA_013298105.1 of Cytophagales bacterium. GTDB lineage: Bacteria > Bacteroidota > Bacteroidia > Cytophagales > Microscillaceae > RDXI01. The sequence goes on along the minus strand of JAAFJK010000565.1, from coordinate 627 downwards.
GCTCACGAACATGGGCGCGAGATTGCTCAGAAAATGGATTGCTTTGCCTCTGAAAGACAAAAACAGGATAGAAGAACGTTTGGCTATAGTAGAAATTTTGTATCAAGACAGTGAGTTTTTAGAGCAAATTCAGGACTCGCTGCGCCACGTGGGAGATGTGGAAAGATTGATTTCGAAGGTTTCCTCAAGACGTGCAAAACCGCGTGAGGTCTTGCAACTCAAAAAGGCATTGTTGCAAATTGCGAATTTGAAAAAAACACTCGAAGCCCAAACGCATACACTTCTGCACAAGTTTTCGAACCAACTCAATCCTTGTGAATATTTGGCGGAAAAGATTGAAAAAGAATTGCTTGATGAAGTAAAAGCCGTTACGAATGAAGGCGGATTGATAAAATCAGGCGTAAATACAGAATTAGACGAACTGCGCGATATGGTGCAAAATTCGAAAGATTATTTGGAGAAAGTGCGCCAAAATGCGGCTATAGAAACGGGCATCGCTTCACTCAAAATTGAGTATAACAAGGTTTTTGGCTACTATTTGGAGGTAAGCAATGCCAACAAACATAAAGTTCCGAAGGCGTGGATTCGCAAACAAACGCTCACAGGCGCGGAACGCTACATTACTGA
>JAAFJK010000681.1 GCA_013298105.1 Cytophagales bacterium | reverse complement strand
ACATCAAAAAGCAAAAAAAGACTGATTTTTCAAAAAAAAAGCACTCAAATCAGGTTTAATTTGAAAAATAATCAAAATAATTTGGTGAACCCAAAAGATAGTGCTATATTTGCGCCTCTAAAACCAAAATATCGTGTAAATGCCAACTATACAACAGCTTATACGCAAAGGTAGAACAAAGCTAACAAGTAAATCTAAATCTCCTGCCTTGGATGAGTGTCCCCAACGCAGAGGCGTATGTACGAGAGTATATACCACCACTCCCAAAAAGCCGAATTCGGCTATGCGCAAGGTTGCGCGTGTGCGTCTTACTAACCAAAAAGAAGTAAACGCTTATATCCCAGGGGAAGGACACAATTTGCAAGAACACTCTATAGTGTTGATACGTGGAGGACGTGTAAAAGACCTTCCAGGTGTACGTTACCACATCATACGTGGTGCATTGGATACAGCAGGTGTAAATGGTCGTCTGCAATCTCGTTCTAAATACGGAGCAAAACGCCCTAAACCAGGACAAGCCGCAGCTGCAGGTAAAGGAGGAGCAAAAGGCGCACCCGCTAAAGGCGCTAAGAAAAAATAACCCAAGCATTTTAAATCCCTGATATGAGAAAGAAAAAAGCCCCCAAACGCTATCTTGCTCCAGACCCTAAGTATCATGACACTTTAGTTACTCAATTCGTGAATAATCTCATGGAGCGTGGCAAAAAAAGTATCGCTTATGATATATTCTATGGTGCTATAGATATAGTTTCTACAAAAACAAGCCAAAATGGTATAGATATTTGGAAACGCGCCCTCGAAAACGTATCGCCTTCAGTAGAAGTGCGCTCACGTCGCGTAGGTGGAGCTACCTTCCAAGTTCCTACAGAAGTACGTCCAGAGCGTAAAGCCTCTGTAGGTATGAAATGGCTCATCAAATACGCCAATTCTCGCAACGAAAAAACTATGAGAGACCGCCTCGCGGCTGAAATCATAGCGGCTTCCAAAGGCGAAGGCGCGGCTGTAAAGAAAAAAGATGATACACACCGTATGGCAGAAGCAAACAAAGCATTTTCGCACTTCCGCCTCTAAAAATAAAAAGATTGCCAAACGGCAATCTTTTTTTATAAGATGTAGCACAGGGAAAGCGTACATTTGCAAAAAAAAAAATCATATTCGTATCTCTAACTTCAAACCTCTGACCTGAAGATGGCTCTTATCAAATCTGTGCGCGGATTTACGCCCGAATTTGGCGAAAATATATTCTTGGCTGACAATGCTACCGTAGTGGGACAAGTCCGCATGGGTAAAAATTGTAGCGTGTGGTTCAATGCAGTCGTGCGTGGAGATGTAAGCCCCATCACGATAGGCGACTATACGAACGTACAAGATGGCGTAGTAATCCATGCCACCTACAACCGAAACGAAACCCGCATAGGCAGTCGCGTATCCATAGCCCACAACGCTATAGTGCATGGCTGTACTGTAGAAGACAATGTACTGATAGGTATGGGTGCTATCCTCATGGACGGTGTACTCATCAAAACTGGGGCTGTAATAGCCGCAGGCGCGGTAGTTTTGCAAAATACAGTCGTAGAAAGTGGCGAGATATGGGCAGGCAACCCCGCCAAACTCCTGAAAAAGACCAGCGAATTTATGCAAAGCGAGATAGCACGCATCTCTGAAGCCTATCCCATGTATGCAAGTTGGTTTTCTGAATAAAAACACCTAAATTTGTACAAAATTACAGTCCTCAATAAATAGTTTGAATAACAGTGTACTGATATAGTCTTAGTTAAATATCTGCTTGCGGTTGGCAATCCGAAAAAAAGACTGCAAACAAATTCGTACCCCTTACTTCAAACCTCTCACTAAGATTCTATGCTAAGATTTTTGCCTCTCTTACTTTGCTTTGTGTGCCTTGCCTGCCCACTTTTTGCACAAAGCCCACAAGCAGTTGCTTATTTTCAAGAAGCCGAACAGCTATTCAAGGCGAATAAGTCCAACGAAGCCATTGAGTTACTCAAAAGAGCTATCGCCGAAAGTCCCAACTACCAAGCCGCTATCCTCAAAAGAGCAAAATATTATGAGTCTATAAAAGACTACGAAAAGGCTTTGGCAGATTATTCTATCCTCTTGGAACTTGTACCTACCTACATACCTTATCTACTTCATAGAGGCGAACTGCTACAAAAAGCCCAAAATTTTGATGAAGCCGAAACAGATTATCTCAAAGCCTATCAACAAGACAGCCTAAATTCGCAAGTGCTATACGCGCTGGGCGACCTCTACCGAGAGGCAGAGCTTTTCCAAGATGCCCTGAAATACCTGAATAAAGGTTTGGCGATAGAACCCAAAGACTTTGGTTTGCACTATGTACGTGCTTGGGCATACCTTGAGAGCAAAGAATATGAAAAGGCACTTGCAGATATAAAAATTTGCGAAGCCCAACAACCCGAAGAAGAAATGCTTTGGCGTTGGAAAGCCCTTTGCTACCTC
>JAAFJK010000563.1 GCA_013298105.1 Cytophagales bacterium | reverse complement strand
ACGCTATTGATGGGGGCGGTATGTTCGCGCAAAGTGCGGATAAGCGTACCATTTTTTGCCCAAACCCTCGCTACATGGTCAGCCCCTGCGGTCATGATGTACTCCCCATTTTGTGAGAAAGACGATTTAATGATTTTTTGGGTATGTCCCTCGCGCTTTTCGCGTGGATTGTGGCGCATATCGCGTATAAGTACAGTACTGTTTGGCTTATGTTTGTTCCAGTGCCAAAGGCGTGGCGTAGCCCCCGAATAAGAGTAAATATGCCCCTCATCTGGCGTAAACATCGCTTCTGCATCTGTAATATCTGTCAGCTCTCTCAGCATTTTGCCTGTGGCAGTAGCCCATATCGTGGCTTTGCTTAAGTACGGACTGCGGGAAGTCGTGATGATAAATTCGCCACTCGCAGAAAAACGACCTGAGCCAAAAAGTCCTTTGATGGTGCGTATTTTTTCGCCTGAAGTCGCCCAAAGCTCTACATACATTTGGTCATTGATGACCAATATTTTTGAATTATCGGGCGCGAATTGCGCTTCAAAAGTAGGAATTGCGTGCTTGAATGTGGATAGGAAATCGCCTGTAGCGGACCAAAGTCGCGCAGTATTGTCTTCGCTTGTTGTGAGGATAAATTTTCCATTAGGACTATAAGACGCACTTTTGATAGGCGCGGTATGTCCACGCAAAGTAAAGAGTTTATCGCCTTTGTTACTCCATACTTTGGCAGTTTTGTCTTGAGAAAAAGTAAGAATATGTACGCCATCAGGGGAATAAATAGCCCCATTCAATGCCGCTTCATGGGCATCTAAGGTTGCCAAAAGTTGTCCATCTTTGCGCCATATTTTGGCAGTATAGTCGTCTGAAGCTGTCAATACCGTTTGGGCATCAGGCGCGAAGACCGCACTTTTTACCGCGCCTATGTGTCCCTTTAGGCTAAGTGAACCAAATTTTTGCTCTTTCAAGCGCACTTCGTCCCATTTTTCTTGCAACACCCAATCTTGCGCCCCTACAGGATTATGCTCAGGGTTCTCGCCTGCATATTCCCAAACTGTACTGTGGTAACGCGCCAAGCCTGGATATTCTTTTTCATTCAGTTGGAGTGAAAAAAGTTTGTGCGTTTCTTGTACGGTTTGGTAGTTGGGGGCTTTTTGGGCATTTTCTTCAGCCTCTTCTTGTGATTTGCGGAGGCTTTTCTCCAAATTTTCTACTTCCTGTTTTTTATTTTCTAAGATAGCCAAAGGCGATAGATTGGGCAAACTATCACAAACCATATTTGAAGCTGATAGATATTGCCAACTTGCCTCCCCCGTCTGCGCATAGGCAGGCAAGGTCATGGGCGCGTGGTAGGCAAGTTGGTTACTTCCTTCCTGCAAATAATAATGTCCAAAATCTTTAGACGCATCTTCAGTGAGCATATTCACTTCGAGGGCTTTATTGGAGGCAAGTTTGAGCAATTTCCCTTCTTGATAGGCGCGTATCTCAAACATTCCGAGCGTAGCTAAAGTATGTTTTATGCCCAATGAATCATATTTGGTAGGCACACCCGAAGCGAGCAAGTCGCTGAGAGAGCGCATTTCGCGGTACTGAATCGTGATATTGCCGCGTGCTTCTTCGCCTTGCGGATTCAGAAAAGCTCCCGCAGGGATTTTTACATAACTGCCATTCGGCAGATAAAGCGTCTTTGCCTCTGTAGCCTGTATCTGCCAAGCCTGTGGCTGGACATCTATTTGTTTGTTTTCAAAAGGCGACTGCCATTTTTTGGTAACTGTAGTGGCAGAAGTACCCACTATCCAATACACCGTAAGCAACATAAAGCCTACTATCAAAATACTGGCTACCCGCATGGTACGGTGTGCAAGGCTTACAAGCAGTCCGCGCTTGGGTGCGGGCTGTAGTTCGCTTACTTCTGGGATATATTCGAGAGGCGTATGCGCCAAGACATTGTAAGCCTCCATGACAGCCTGTTGGCATTTGGGACACTCCTCCAAATGTTGGGCTTCGGGTGCAGAGAGCAAAGGTTCTACGCCTTTGGCTCTTGCGAGCGCATATTGCCTTGCCTGCCCCTCTGTGAAGTGGGCGGCTTGGTCAGGCAATATAGGAATGATAGGCGTTTGCATATTTTTGAGTAATGCGAATTAAATAAATTGAGCTTTTGTTTTTGTAATGGTCTAACAATCAAAGTCTTAAGTTCGTACTTCTTACTTCAAACCTTGTATTATGATTGTGCTGTTACTGCTTCCATGTAAGGGACAGGTGTTGGGCTGAATATTTTTTGCCAAAAACTTTTTTTCTTTTCTGCTATTTGTGTGGTGGCAAGGGCTTGCTGGGCAGTTATTTCTTCTTGTTGATAATGGTAATGCAAAAAATCTGTAAATACGCGCTTGTCTTGAATCTCCAAAAGTTGTCCATTGTCTGTCATTTTCATGTATTCGAGGATGCCTTTCCTGCCCCTATCGCCTGATATTTGTTGATTCAGCCAGCGTTGAATGGATTGGGCGGTAGCACTTTCGCCTCTATAAATCTCAAAATATGGTCTAAAAAGTTCAAAAATTTCTAAGTCGTCTGCTTCTTGGTATTGGCTTCTGATAGAGATGTCGTAGGCAATTTGTTGGGCATCTGTGGCAGATATATCGCCAAAGCATTGGCGCAAGTCATCGATGCTCAGTCGAGTGCGTGCCATGATTTTCAGCAGGAAGGCAAGTTTGGGAGCTATTTTAGGAAACAGAAACGTAAACTGTGCCATAAATTGCTTGAAGCGCGTCTGTAGGCAGGCAAGGACTTGTTTTGCCTCCAGACTGTTGTTCTGCGCTTTGTCTTCGAGCCAGTTTGCCCTGTCGCTTGCCTCTGCATCATGCTCAAAAGGGGCTACTGCCCTTTCCCACTCGAGGCTGCCGCGCTGTTGATTGCGCTCTCTCTGTAGGAGCGTATTGAGTTGATTGAAGATAGTTTTTGTGAAGTAATGTCTAAATTTATGCTCATCTTCACACGCTTCTTTGAAACTTTGACTGGGGAAAGTTTTGGTAAGCAAATGAATGTATAGCTCTTGGAAAAAATCCTCTTGATGTTGGAAGTACGCAGGAAAGTTCTTGAGGTAGGCTTTCACCTTCCCTTTCAAAAACGGCTCGCAATGCGACAGCACCCGCTCATATTGTTTTGCCTCCAACCAAACAGCTATTTGGTGTGCGGTGGGCGATTTCAATAATTTATTCATACGTTTTAGACACCTTATTACCTTATAATACTAAACGACCTAACTTTAGTGGAACAAAAATAAGGACTTTTTTTGAAAAACCTACAAATAAGCTATTTTTTCTCTTAGAAATTTATTGCGGAAGTAAAAGTCGTTATTTGGTGCGGTAGTCCTAAAAGATTGTTAAAAACTTCTTTGGCTTTCAATTTTATTGCTATCTTTGCGCTCTTAAAAAATAATATGTCAAAAACCACTGTAACCTTAGAAAAAGAAAATGTTGGAAAAAGTGCTTATGCTTTTTCTAAACTGAATAACATAGTCGGCTGGAGCGTATTTGCAATAGCTACTACGGTTTATTTACTTACCCTTGAGCGCACTGCCAGCTTTTGGGACTGTGGCGAGTTTATCGCGTGTAGTTACAAATTACAAGTACCACACCCTCCTGGTGCGCCTTTTTTCTTGTTAGTAGGGCGTATGTTTTCACTGCTTGCACTCGGCAATGTAGAAATGGTGGCTTTTTGGATAAATGTTTCTTCTGCGCTGTGTAGTGGTTTTACGATATTATTCTTGTTTTGGTCTATCACGCGCTTGGGCATCAGGCTCTATCCGAACCGTCCGCTTGAGAGCCAACTCACAGAAGGACAAATCCTGACATTGATGCTTGGAGGTACTATAGGCGCACTTGCCTACACCTTTTCAGATTCGTTTTGGTTTTCGGCAGTAGAGGCAGAAGTATATGCGATGTCGTCCTTTTTTACGGCATTTGTATTTTGGGCAATTTTGAAGTGGGAACTTATCGAAGATGCAAGTGCCGCCAATCGTTGGCTTATTTTGATAGCTTACATGGTGGGGCTTTCTATTGGGGTTCACTTATTGAACTTGGTGGTAGTCCCTGCGATGGCATTGATATATTATTACAAACAAGTGAAAAATCCAAACCTGATAGGAGTAGTAGCAAGTTTGGCGTTGAGTTTGGTGATTATACTTTTTATCATGGAGGGTATCATACCTGGCTTGCCTGCCCTTGCGGGTAATTTTGAGGTTACGTTTGTGAACTCTTTTGGTTTGCCTGTGGGTGTGGGTGCTATTACTGTGATTGTACTTGTGATAGGCTCTGTGGTATTTGGGGTTGCTTATACAGAGCGTAAGCAAATGGTTACGCTGAATACGGTTTTACTTTCGCTTACTTTTATTTTGATAGGTTATCTTTCTTATGGTATCATTCCAATTCGTGCGAACTACAACCCGCCTATCAACGAAAATGACCCCAGCGATATTATCAAATTCGTATCTTACCTGAAGCGCGAACAGTATGGCGACCGCCCTTTGCTTTGGGGTCCCACTTTCAACTCCCAAATGGTAGGCAAGAACGAGAAAGGATACGTCTATAGGTATGATGCACAAAAGAAACGCTATGTAGTGGCAGCCAAAAAATATAGCTACACTTATGACAACGAAATGTTTTTGCCCCGCCTCTACAGCAGTAGCGAAAATCATACTGAACTTTACATGAAAATCTTGTACGGCAACCGCGAAATGCCTCAAGATTATATCCCTACAAGTGGCGATAACCTAAAATTCATGCTGAACTACCAAATGGGACACATGTATTGGCGATATTTCCTCTGGAACTTTGTGGGGCGTGAAGGTGATGCTGAAGGTTCGGGCGTGTACGCAGGATTGGGCAATGAAAAAGATTTGCCACACGAAAAAGCGACCAGCAAAGCCCGCAATTCTTTCTTGGGATTGCCGTTGATATTGGGGATTTTAGGATTTATTTATATGTTTGCGCGAAGCCGACAGACCACTTTCGTAACGGCTATGTTATTCTTCATGACGGGACTCGCGTTGGTAATTTACTTGAACTCCCCTCCTACCGAACCGCGCGAACGTGATTATATTTATGTAGGTTCTTTCTATGTATTTGCTATGTGGATTGGCTTTGGGGCAATGGCTTTGGCGCAGTTGTTCTCTTTTGAGCGCAACCTGATTGCACAGGCTTTCGAGTCTTTGAGTTCTCAAAAAAGGAATGAAAATGCTTGGCATACCATTCAAAAAAGTAGCCAATGGCGCGGTATCGTAGGTTCTGCTATAGTAGGCATAGGTACGGTATTTCTGATGGCACAGCAAGGCTGGGACGACCATAATAGGTCAAATCGTTATCATTCAATAGATTCCGCCAAAAACTTGTTGAACTCTTGCGCTCCAAATGCTATCCTTTTTACAGGTGGCGACAATGATACTTTCCCGCTTTGGTACGTGCAAGAAGTAGAAGGATTCCGAACAGATGTCCGCGTATGTAACCTAAGTCTTTTGGGTACGGATTGGTATATCCAACAAATGAAGCGCAAGGCTTATGAATCTGCGCCACTGCCTTTGAGTATTCCTGAATCGGAATACCTGCAAGGCAAAAATGACCAAATCGCGTTTGTAGATGCCAAAACGCCCCTATCTGTAGGGCTAAGTGCAGAAAAAATAGCTGAAATGAACCAAAAAGGGCTTAACCTCGCCACTTACATTCAGCTTATCAAGCAAGGCGACCCACGCATGAAAGCCTCTTTTGCTGAAAGAGGCATAGAAGAAATTACTATCATTCCTTCTAAAAAAATGGTGTATGAGTTCAATGCAAAAGAAATAGCCAAAAAAATGGGGCTAACCAATTTGGGCGACACTGAAAGTGCTACCAAAATGAATGAAATAGAGGAGAAAATCATGGGTATTTACCAAGATGCCCTCCGCAATATGCCTGATTCGCTCAAAGCACGATACACCAAAACACTCCCTGACTTGCCTGCCGACAAGGAAGCAAAAGTCATGGAACTCCGCACCGAGCTTGATAAATACAGACGTAAGCCTCAAATCACAGGCACTATGGAATGGAATTTGCCCAGCAACAGCCTTTTCAAAAACGATTTGGCTATCTTGGATATGATTGTTACAAATAACTGGGAAAGACCAATTTATTTTGCCAATACGCTCGGTTCTACAAGTTATCTTGGTTTGAAAGAATACCTACAGCTTGAGGGACTTGCCTTCAGATTGATGCCTTTCAAAAGAGCAGGAGAAAAAGAGGGATTTGTGAATACTAAAATCATGTACGAAAACATGACCAAAAAATTCCATTGGAGAGAGCTAAACAACGCAAATGCCTTCTACGAAGAAAACTACCAAAGATTCGCGTATGGGGTGCGTACTTCTGCTTATCGTTTGGCTTTTGAGCTTTTGGAGGAAGAGGACAAGGAAAAAGCCAAACAAGTAGCGAACTTTATCATGGACAAAATCCCAGACAAAGCCATTCCTTACGACAATGCAAGTGTGCATTTTGTGGAGATATACTTCAAGGTAGGCGAGAAGAAAAAAGCGATGGACTTAGCCGAAACATTGCGCAAACGCTTCACAAACCATCTCAACTACATACAAGATAAAAATATAGAGTTTGAGGTTACGGCGTATTCAAACTTAAATTCTCTCCTAACCTTAGCGAATTATTACAAAAATAATGGCGAGGAAAAATTAGCCGAAGCGTGCGGAAAAGATTATCAACGATTCCGCAACCAATTTATGCCTACAGAATAAGCAGAAGTTTGAAGTAAAAACCTAATTTTGATAACGACTTTAAAGATTAGTAACGTTTTTGTGAATACTTTTAGCACGCGGATAACGCAGATTAAGCGGATTTTGACGGATTTTCTATATTTCAGAGATTAAAAAATCCGTTGTCATCTGTAAAATCCGCGTTATCCGCGTGCCTCTTTCACAAATTAGTTATGTCGTTATCAAATTATTGGCTGTTTGAGGAATACCTCAAACAGTTTTTTTATTTTGTGCGTGGGCAGGCAAGGTCTTATAAAACAAAACACCTTCAGGCAAAATGCCTGAAGGTGTCCCAAAAAATTAAGCACAATTTTTATCTCAAAGCCTACAAAAGCCCTATATTTCTTTTTATGATGATGCAAATGTAGGCGATAATTTATGTATGACCTGACATGACTTTACGAAAGTGCAGTTTGGGTTCACGAAACTGCGGTTTGAGTTTACGAATCAATCTGAGGTGGGTATGCCTTCTATGCTTTCAAGCCCAAAATATAGAGCTACGTGCTTGTTGAAATATACATTTTCTACCCCAAAATCATCTGGTAACAAAAAACTTGAGCGCAAATGCACAGGCGTAAGTGGTACGCGCACTTGCTTCTTGCCTGCCCTACGCGCTTCAGTAATGAGCTGAAAACGTTTTTCATTGAACTCATACAGTTTTGGGGCAACTAAAAACAGCTCATAGTACGCATTGTTTATGTTGTGGTGGGTAGGCAAGGCAGATATTACCAAAAATAACCCTATCATGCCTTGCCTAAAAGGACTTTCGAGTGGTACGATATAGGCGTGTATGGCATCATAATAATACGAAACCCACAACTGTAGATTAAAAATTATCGAAAAAACAAACAAAATAAATAAAAATGCCTGTACGCGCCCTGCATAATAATGATTTGTCCGAATCACAAATACATTCAAGACATAAAATAATCCTAAAACCAATAAAATATGCCCCAAAGGGTGCAAAAGATAGCTTTTGCGCCAAGTATATTTTTGTTCTAACTTCAGCATAAAAGGGAGCAAAAGCCACATACAAAGCCAAAAGGAAGCCTGACTAAGCCAATTTCCTATGTTTGAAAGGGTAAAATAACCTGACAAAATCAAGAGTTTCCACAAAGGTTTGTAAGCATAAAAACGGGCTTCTTGAGAAGCATTGAAAGTGCTATCCATACCCGAAAGTCTTGATAAATTGCCTGGCGCACCTATCGCAAAGATGGCGGCTACCAAACCTATCCAAAACAAAAATTTGAAATAAGAGGTTTTCGGAGATTTTGCCCAAAGCAACTGTATATAAAGGTAGGCAAGCACCGAGAAATGAAACACAATCAGAAGCTCATGACAACCAATCACAAGCACATGGGCTATGCACAAGATAGTAAAATTGCCCTTGCCTACCTTCTCCTGCAATAAACACTTTGCTAATTGGGCTACAAAAAAAAGATACACCAAAATAGGTACAAAATACGCATTTGCCCCCACCCACCAATACAAAAACTGCACAAGGCTGATGCTATTCAAAATAAAAATAACCAACAAAAAAGCAACAGTCCAGCTATATTTTGAAGCCACCTCCACATTTATCAAAAAGCACCGCAAACCATAATATATCAAGCCCACAAAAGCCCCCACTAAGCCACAAGTGTAGAGTTGCAACGCCCAACGCCCCTGCTCCATGCCTGCATGAGAAGGATTGAAAATACACGCAGCCGCAAGAACAGTGTATCTCCCTGTAGCTTGAAAATAGCCTTCATAAAAAAAATTGAGTAGCCCAGTAGCCATTTTTACCTTAAAAGTATAGTCGTCTTTGCCCATGTAAGTCATGAAAAAAGTCAGCCCTATAAGTGGTAAGAACGCCAATAAAATACCAATTTTATTAAAAAAAGTCATCATTTTTCTAAGCACAAAAAACTAATTGAATCCCAAAAGCATCGTAAACATGGCATCACCCCATAGTTGCTTGATATTCAAAGTAGTACCCAGCGTAATACCCAAAGCTACCTCCTTGCCTGCAATATAAAAAGCCTGCGCACGTATGGGTACACCTATAGTCCAAAACTTTTCGGTAGTATAAAGTGGAGATGTGCTTGAAGTAGTACGTAGTCCTCGCGCAGGAGGCGTAGTTACAGCCCCTATCCTATCTATCCACTTTTGTCCCCAAAGGACACTCAAACCCGCAGAAGCTGTAGCCATGAATTTGTAGCCTTTGCGTACTTTGCCATACAGCGCACTGACCTCGCGTGTATAGGCGGTAGGCAAGCCTGCATCTTCTCGGCTGAATGAAAGCCGCAAACGCAAACCATACAAGTCGTTTCGATGTTTGGGCATAAAGGTAGCCTCATCAGCCCAACGTCTGTACTTTCCAGTAAAAACCCCTACACCAAGCCCTGTCCAGACAATATGCTTGTTGTTGAACATTTCTATCCAATACTTGCGTATCGAATCTTTGGAGAGCCTGCCTACAGGCGTGTTGATAGGTTTGTCTTTGTGCCAGCCCTCGCGCCACTGTGCGGAGGCAGGCAAGGAGGTAATAGCATACAAAAAGACTACTCGAAACAAAGTTTTCTGCAAAAAACGCATAAATATTTGGCGGTTTAAAGAAGTATAGTTAGTTTTGCGCCTCCAAATTGCAAAATAAAATTCACAATGCCAAAAGTAAAACCAAATTCAGGCGCATCTAAGCGTTTTAAAGTTACGGGTTCAGGCAAAATTAAGCGCAAACACGCTTTCAAACGCCACATCTTGACTAAAAAAACGACTAAACAAAAACGCCGACTGACACACACAGGACTTGTGCATGAGTCAGACATGAACAATGTGAAAGCATTGCTCAAAATCTAATACCCCAAATTTAAAGCGTGAGGGCAGGTAAGAAGTTGGCTATTTTACTAATTTCAACGTTACCCTCAATCTTTAGATTTATCTCTGATTCTCGGCTATCAAGTATTGTTTATACCAAACAATCGCCGCTCATCGATTAAACCCTTTTAAAAAATGCCACGTTCCGTCAATCATGTCGCGTCGCGACAAAGACGTAAAAATGTCTTAAAACTTGCCAAAGGCTATTTTGGTCGCCGCAAAAATGTGTGGACTGTTGCCAAAAATGCCGTAGAAAAAGGTCTTGGTTATGCTTACCGCGACCGCCGTCAGAAAAAACGCCACTTCCGCCGCCTTTGGATACAACGTATCAATGCCGCCGCGCGTATGCACGGACTTACCTACTCACAGTTCATATACAAGCTGAACAAGTCGGGCATCGAGCTAAACCGCAAAGTGCTTGCCGACCTTGCTATGAATCACCCTCAAGCGTTTGAGGCTGTGATAAACAAAGTGAAGTAAAAAATAAAAGCTACCTTTTCGGGTAGCTTTTGTTTTTGTGGTTCTTAAAAAATTATTGTGCAGGCAAAACTGTAGAACAGGCTTCCAGCCTGTTGTTTCAAATAATAAACAGGCTGGAAGCCTGTTGTTTCAAATAATAAACAGGCTGGAAGCCTGTTGTTTCAAATAGTAAACAGGCTGGAAGCCTGTTCTACAGAATCGCAATAACTTTCGAAGAACCTGTTTTTTTAAGCAAAGCGCAACAAAAACATAGTGCCTTCGCCCAGCTTTGACTGGACTTCTATGCTCCCGCCATGTAAGCGCATCACTTGGCGCGAAAAACTAAGCCCAATTCCAGAACCATTTTTCTTGGTTGTAAAAAAAGGCACAAATAAGTTCTTTCTTGCCTGCCCATCTATGCCCGCGCCATTGTCGGCAATGGTAAGCAAGGTTTTGCCCATACGGTCTTGAAAACAGCGCAAAGTGAGGGTTTTATCTATCCGCCCTTCGAGGGCTTGTAGCGCATTTTTGATAAGATTGATAAGTACCTGCTCAAGAAGCACGCGGTCTGCCAATATCTGCAAATGCACAGGACATACCTCAAAACTTGCCTGCAACTGTGCCTTTCGAAACTCCTCCCTATAAAGCATCTGAAGGTCTGCAAAAAGGGCTTCTACAGGCATCAAAACCAACTGTGGGGTAGGTATTTTGGTAATATGCCGAAAGTCTTGCACAAACCGCTTCAAGCTATCTGACCTACGCTGTATGGCATGAACGGCAGTCTGCACCTCGTCCAGTGTTTCGGTAAATTCTTGGTAAGGTAGCACGATTCTTTTACTTGCCTGCCCCTGCTCGGTGTGGGCAGGCAAGTTATTTCTGTAGAACTTTAGGTCATCTTCTATAGTTCCTGAGAGTGAAATAATAGGCGTAACAGAGTTCATAATCTCGTGTGTCAAGACTCTGATGAGGTTTTGCCACGCTTCCATTTCCTTGTCTTCGAGTTCGCTTTGAATGTCTTGCAACGATACGATATGGTAAAGTTTGCCCCGAATACGAAGCGCATTGCGCCGTAGCGCGATTTGTAAAATCTTGTACTCATCAGGGATTCGGACGAGTTCGCGCTCTGCCCAAGAAGTTTGCTCAAGATACGTCCTGATATTGGCAAGGTCATCTGACATTTCGGCTATGCTCTGCGCGGAGGGAGGCAAGTTCAGGAACTTACACGCCTGCGGATTCAGCAGTTGGATATGCCCTGCCTCATCAAAAACCAACAGTCCAAGTGGTATATGTTGTACGATAGCTTGCAGATACGCGAATTGTGCTTCGCGGTCTGCGCGTATCTCCTGAAATTTTTGCAAAACTTTATTAAAGGCTTGTTGCAAAGGCGCAGTAGTGCGGTCGCTTTGCCCCCCTGCATAGCTTTGGGTATAGTCATCATAATATATCGCACTCAAAAACCTCCGAAAAACCTCCTGTCCTTGCTCTGCATACCGCATAAAATCCCTGATTTGCCAAACCAATATCCCCGCCAATACCCATACAGAAGCATAATATTGTGTATAAATTACCAATGCACACATAAGTACCATGCTACACAAAACACCCAGAAATCTTACAAAAAAACCGTAGCGGAACATAAAAAGGGTAAAGGGTGGAAGGGGAAAGGGTGGAAGGGGAAAGGGTGGAAGGGGAAAGGGAAGAAGGGTGGAAGGTGGAAGGAGAAAGGGTGGAAGGGGAAAATTTCGTGCCTCGTACCTCACTAATCATATATATTGGCAAGTTCTTGGAGGAGGTGCAAATTTAGGACAGTTATTTTTTTACCCTTCAGCTCGATGACTTTAAAATCCTTAAATTCAGAAAGCATACGAATCAAAGTTTCGGTAGCCGTACCTACGAGGGAGGCAAGTTCTTCACGCGAGAGGGAGGCAAGGATGGTTTTGCCATCTGCCTCTGAGCCATAAAAACGCCTGAGCATCAGAATCATCTCTGCAGTACGTTCTTTGACTGTTTTTTGAGTCATTTCTGTTAATTTTACCTCTGTTTGTTTGAGTTCATCTGCCAGCAACCCCATCATGCAAGCGGTAAGTCGGGTGCTACCTTGCAGGGCATTCAGGAATACTTCGGAAGGAATAAAACAAAGCTGTGTGTCTTCTAAGGCTTCTGCCGAAACCTCGTATTTTTCATACGTCAAGATAGAGCGATAGCCCAATATCTCGCCTTCTTTTGCCAATCGTAAGATATAATCCTTGCCTACCTCTGAGGTTCTAAATATTTTTACTTTTCCACTGAATATGGCATAAAGCCCCAACGGATAGTTGCCTTCGTGAAAAATAAGGTTGCCTTTTTGAAAAGTATTCAGGTGTTTGCGTTCTTGGAATTTGTCTAACCAGTGTTTTTCGATTCTACCCATGACACAAGTATCCCCGTTAACTGCCTGACAATCCGCGCAATGCAAATTTTTGAGTGATGTATTCATAATCTTGAGTGAATGATATTTTTTGGTCTAAAATAACTGATTGTTTGGGCAGGGGAGCGTACATATTTAAATTTCGCACCAAATTAGCAAAAAAAAAGCAAAAACTAAAACATTTTTCAAAAAAAGTAGTTACGGTGCTGTATGTACTACCAAATCCGCTTGTTTTTTACCGCTTTGATGTTTTATACCCGCATACCTTGTCCTGCATGGGTCGACCATAGTGAAGAATTTTTGAATCGCTCTACGCGCTATTTTCCACTCATAGGTTGGATTCTTGGGGGGGCAAGTGCAGGTGTTTTTGCGCTGATGGGTTTGCTCTGGTCGCCTTTGGTGGCACTTTTTGGGAGTCTTTTTATAACTGTTTGGCTTACGGGTGCTTTCCACGAAGATGGTTTAGCAGATACTTGTGATGGGTTCGGCGGGGGTTGGACGAAGGAAAAAATCCTTGAAATCATGAAAGATTCAAGGGTGGGGACTTTTGGGGCTTTGGGGCTTTTTCTGGCGGTAGGTCTGAAAATAGCTGTTTTATATGATTTGCAAACATTCATGAAGCTACCGCAGATGTGCATGGTTATTTGGGCGGGACATAGCATTAGCCGTTGGATAAGTACGACTGTTATTTTTACAGAAACGTATGCGCGTGAAGATGCGAGTAGCAAAGTGAAACCGATTGCCCAAAAAATGCACGGATATGAGTTTGCTGTAGCTACTTTTTGGGGACTGCTTCCGTTGGGTATATTGTGTTTTTTTGTACCTGTTTTTTGGCTACCGCTCATGTCCTTGCCTGCCCTCGCGCTCGTGCGGACGTATTTGGTGTATCTTTTTCGCAAAAAATTGGGGGGCTACACAGGCGACTGCCTCGGTGCAACCCAGCAAGTAGCTGAAATTGTGTTTTATATGGCTTTGATATGTTGCAAATAAATTCGATTGTCTGACAATTTTTGTGGAAAAATATTTTTTGGGCAAGTTCGATTTTAAGGTTTAAAACCCTACTGATTATCCACAAGTTTCTTGGAAACGCAATAAAAATATAAATATTTGATAATCAACATTTTATTTTTTAATTTTC
>JAAFJK010000690.1 GCA_013298105.1 Cytophagales bacterium | reverse complement strand
GTTATCAATGTTTTAATGTTTCACTAAAAAATGTGTTCTAATGAAAACAAGATTGATGTTTCGTTTCTTTTGAGAAGAAGCCAAACCAACAAAGAAGGTAAGGCAATGATATATTGCCGCGTAACTTTCAATGGGGAGCAATGCAACAAAGGCTTTAGTACAGGTCTTAGCATATTTCCTGATAGCTTTGACTACAAGCGCTACCGCGTGAAGTCTGAAGCAGACAATGCAGAGGTATTTAATGCCACACTTACCCAATTAGAAGCCGACCTTTATACGGTGCGCTTACAATTTGAGGCAAAGAAAAAGAAAGTGAGTGCTAAAGTTTTTTGGGATACCTACCAAAAATCACAAAACACCGAACCCGAAAAAACACTTTTAGAAGTGTACGACCTCTATCTTGCCTACAAAAAGACTACCAAAGGCAAAGAAGCCGTTACCCACGAAACTATGCAGGCGTGGAACACTCGACTCAAAAATGCACGTAACTTTTTAACGTCAGTAGGCAAGGAACATATCCTGCCCGAATCATTCGACGAAGACTTGGCACATGATTTTTACGACTACATGACCGAGATTGCACAAGATAGCGACTACATAAGCAGGCAAGTTTTGGGCGTTCGAACCGTACTTCATTATGCAGTGCGCAAAAAGTGGATTGCCTTCAATCCTTTGCAGTACCTTAGCTACAGTAGGAAAAAACCTAAATACCCCGAACACTTGACATTATTGCAGTTGCAAGGCTTTGAAATTGATTTTGGAAGTAGGACGTTGAATGAAGTAAGGGACTGTTTTTTGTTCCTTGCCTATACAGGCTTGTACCATTCAGACTACAAAAAAATAACAAACGAAAGTTTTTGCATAGGCGTTGATGGGCGTTTGTGGTTGATAGACACCCGCACCAAAGGCGACTCGCAAGAGTACGGAGATTATTATGTACCACTCCATAAGACCGCGTTGGATATTTGGGAGAAGTACGGCAGGCAAGTCGATAAGCTACCATTCAGAAAACAAACTCCTGAAAGTTTGCGCAAATACTTAAAGATGAATGCACTTGCAGTAGGCATTGAAATAAATGTAACGCCCCGCATAGCTCGAAAAACCTTTGCCCATATCTACCTGAATGATTTTAAGGTGAGTGAGGAGAGCGTGGCGCGTATGTTGGGGCATACTGATACGAGTATGCTCAAGATATATGCAAGAGTTGAAGAAACACGCATAGCAGACGATACAAAAAACATACCACAGTAAACCCGAAAAAGCCCACAAATTGTGGGCTTTTTCTATTTTTGAAGTTCGTTTACCCTATCCACAAATGCGTGTATAATAACAATAACCCAATTAGATATTATTACGAACCACCCGCTATAAAAGAATAGCGTACCTTTATCTTCAAATATCATCAAAACCATGCAAAGAAGTGTCATTATTCTACCAGATAGATATGGGCAAGAAAAAACCTGCCATAAAGTTAGTTCGCTTTTATTGTTTTTCATTTTGCGAATAATAAAAGTTAAAGTATAGACTCTTGGTTGCATAATCAAATAAAAAAGCGGCAACAGATATAAACAACCAAAACGCTTGATATTCACTATACAGCCTTATATCAAGGCTTAAAATTAAAAGTAAAAACAAGATAGGATTAAGTAGCCCTAAAAAAACTTGTTTTGATGTATTTTTTTTATCATTTTCCATACTGCAAATTTATAAAATTTCTTAGGATTTTCTTTTATATTCCTAAAAAAAACTTATAAAAGTGTTTGTTTTTTGGTACTGTACCCTACTTTTTTTTAGCTAAATTATAAATCAAATGTGTTTTTTTTATTCATTTACACTCTTAAAATTACCTGTTTTGATAAAAAAGGAGTTAAACGAGCTAAATTTATAGTAATAGTTCTAAATACAATAGTTAGTATTCTACAAAGTTCTTCCTTCTTTTTGAACAAATTACGGATATAATTTAAGCCTGTACGAAAAAAACTATTTTTTTTTCTGCCATGTTTTTTAATCAATATTCTCTTTTTTTTATGCTTATATACACCAATATTTTTGCATAAATTATAAGCCAAAGATACACAAGCAATCAGCTTTTTTAATTTTTGCGCATCTCTTAAATGTGTATTTTCTAAATTAAAACCTCTCCCCTTAAAATCCTGAAAAATAGTTTCTATTGTCCAACGTCGTTCATAATATTTAGGCAATGTTTTGGGTGCAAATGTACCAAATAAAAATAATAATTCTCCTGATTTATCTGTACCAACATATACATTTCCACAAATCCCATCTACAAAATAATCCTTAAATATAATACCCTTTGGATATTGAGTTTGTAAGCTGGAAGCGAGATGGATTTGCTCATTCATATCTTCATCGAGGTACATAATATGGTGGTTTTTAGGTATCCGAAAACAGAACTGTATATT
>JAAFJK010000339.1 GCA_013298105.1 Cytophagales bacterium | reverse complement strand
TTTTATTCGCTTGATGCAAGAATTTGCGTAAATCCTTGAAAATTTTTGTAGTTGTCATTGTTTTTTAGTTATTTTGAAAGTGAAAATATCTGCAAAGATAGGCTTTTTCCTTAACTTAATGAGTATGAACATAGGCAAGGGTAAGAATGGGTAACATAGATTAAACATTCACTTTCAAACAGTTGAATAAGCAATAAAAAAACTTGCCTACCCACGCGGGCAGGCAAGTCAAATAAAAGATTTTGATGTTAGCGACTTACTATCAGTTTTTGGGTAACAGTCCCTTGTTTGGTAGTAACGTGGACGATATACAGTCCGTTTTTATCAATTTCTAAGTGGGCAGTATTTTGAGTGGCTTGTTTTTTCAATACCTCTTTTCCAAATAAATCCGTAACAGTGATGACAGCTTGGTCAGTAGAAAGTTCGACTATAAAACGTCCATTGGTAGGATTAGGAGAGATTGAGAAAGAATTGTCTTCTTTCAGTAAGTCTTCATTACTCAAGACAGTGCCTGTTCTTGTAGTCCCATGAAAATACAGGGATACAGGAATATCGCCTTGCCCCTCAGCAAATACAGCCGTAGGCACTCTTATCATAAACTTGTGATTCCCTGCCGTAACAGCCCCCAGATTGATTTTGCGAATGTCAATCACATCACCAGGACACCAGTTGCTGAATTGTTGCCACTGTGAAGGGGTTTTTATGGAAGAACCATAGATGCCATTGCCTTGAGTGTTGTATTGACGAAACGGCTCGCAAGTCGTGCGTCCTGGTTTGTAGGTAAGTTTCAGCTTATTGTCAAAGTACGCATAGTGGATTCTTCTGTTGTATTCTTCGCCTCCTGCATTTGAGCCATGATTAGAAGTGATAAGGAAAAGCGTAGCTTCTGATACGTCTTTGGGTACATTGAAAGTAATCGTTTTGGTAGTTTTGCCCAAAGTATCTGTACCCGCCGCGTTGTAATTATTCATGCGGGCATTCATGTATATAGGTATCAGCACATTTGTATCTTGGGTAGGGGCAGGGGCATTGGTGATAAAGTCCAACCTTCCCATGAATACATCATTGCGCCCTGCACAGCCTGCCACTTGTGTATTTGCGGCATAAGGCACGCCAAAAACCTCTAACTCAATCCAAATATCAAAATCGTTTGTGATGCTGGTTTCTTTTAGTATCATCGCCACATTGTCGGTTTTGAAGGTATAAGGAACAGAAGTCGGCTCAATGTTTTTGTTCATAAAAGGCGTGATGAATCGCGCAAGTTCTATGCGCTGGACGTTACTTGGTACGTAGGTAGTTGCGCCTTTGGGTACAAGTGCCATATTTACATAGCCCAATCTGTCGTAATTATCACACAAAGCAGAGAGGGTTACATTTATTTCCAAAGCTGTGCCAATGGAGGCAAGTTCGGCAGTAGTAAGTTTGCGTGTGAATAAGTCGTTGCGCAACTTAATGACTCCAGCAGGTGGAGCAGGTGTTAGGATAAGATTGCCATTGTAGCCATCATGAAATACAACACCGTCCATGACAGTGATGACTTGTGCAGAGGCTTCAAACACACAAACTGTAAAAAGCAAAAGGAATAAAAGATTTTTCATGTAGATAAAAGTATTTGTTTGTACTTCTCCAAAGTTAGGCAAGTTTTTTTATAAGTACAAATATTTTACTTTTTTCTTTGAATAGTACAAAAGAAAACTTGCCTGCCCTGTTCCTGTTTTGTGTATCTCTTTTGTATTCGAGGCAAATGATGATTTTACTGTCTTTTAAAACTTTTTGGCGTACATTCCGTATAAATTTCAAACCTTATCCTGTAAAACATTATGAAGCAACAAGACCTTCTCGAAAAAGTAGGTAATCTCACACAACTTACTACTGATGTGGCGTTTCGTCAATCGTTCATGGCAAATCCACGCGCCATATTAGCCAAAGCATTTCCTGAGTTCCAAATACCCACAGACGTACAGTTCTTTTTACACGAAAACACCACTCAAGAGTTACACATTGTACTCTTGCCTGCCGAACAGACTGTGTTTGGCGACCAGCTCGAGGAGTCGGTAGAGCGTGTGCTTGACAAAGCCATTGACAATGAAAATTTCAAAAAATTATTGATAGCAGACCCCAAAGGCACACTTTCAGGAGAATTGCCTGACTTCTTTGTGCCTGATAATTTTCGTATGTACTTTCACGAAAATAAACCCAACGAAATACACCTGCTCTTGCCTGCCCTACAGCTTGCAGACGAAGAATTAAGTGAAGCCGAACTCGATGCTGTAGTAGGAGGGAGCAAAGGGCGCGGTCCACACATAGGGCGCAAACGCGGAGGCGGTGGTCCCAAGTGCCGTTCTCAAAAATTCAAGACTGGAGGCAGATAATCCTTAAACCACTTCAAGTAAAATACTTGAAGTGGCTTTTTTGAGGTAAGGAGTGAATATAAAATAAATTCATCTTTTCATATCTTGTCTTTTTAGCACGCGGATAACGCTGATTTTCAGGTTTTAAAATTTAAAAATCCGTGTTATCCGCGTGCTATCCTATTGAGCAAAGAAGGCGTTTCTTAAATCCGAACTTGCTCAAAAAATGTTTTTCCACAAAAATTGTCAGACAACCACTATTTTTTAGCCGTTCCTAAGATTTGTAATTATCCGAATGATTGTCTAATTTTGCTACACAATATCAAAGCTACTCCATGGAAAATAATACAACCGCCACGCAGGAACGTAAACGCCAAAAACCTGATTGGCTCAAAATACAAATACCCGCAGGCAAAGACTACATAGAAGTAAAAAACATAGTAGAAGAACACAAACTTCATACCATTTGCCAAAGTGGAAAATGTCCCAATATGGCAGAATGTTGGGGGCGCGGTACGGCCACTTTTATGATATTGGGCGATATATGTACGCGCTCATGCCGTTTTTGTGCCGTAAAAACAGGACGACCGCTTACTGTAGATACGGCAGAGCCTATGCGCGTGGCGGAATCTATCCAACTTATGAAGCTGAAGCATTGTGTCATCACGTCTGTAGATAGAGATGACCTCGAAGATGGCGGCTCACACATCTGGGCTGAAACCATCAAAGCTGTCAAAATGCTCAATCCAGAAACTACTATAGAGGTCTTGATTCCTGACTTCAAAGGCAAAGAGGACTGTATTCAGCGTGTCATAGATGCACAGCCACACATCATCTCTCATAACATGGAAACTGTCCGCAGGCTTACGCGTGAAGTCCGCAGAAACTCCAATTACGACCGCAGTCTATCTGTACTCAAGCAAATAGCCGACAAAGGTTTACGCGCCAAATCAGGCATCATGCTCGGACTGGGAGAAAGCCAAGAAGAAATACTCGAAACGATGGACGACCTCCGCACTTCGGGAGTGCTTGTGATGACGATAGGGCAATACCTCCAGCCCACCAAAGAGCATTTGGAAGTGAAAGAATTTATCACTCCAGAGCAGTTCAAATTTTATCACGAAACAGGCATAGCCAAAGGCTTTCGATTTGTGGAAAGTGGCGCACTCGTGCGTAGCTCTTACCATGCCGAAAAACACATTTTGTAGGTAAGAGGTTTGAAGTCAGAAGTAAGCTCGGTTAGTCATTCGTTTTTTTCGGTTGTCAATCCGCTCGCGGTTGGCAATCCGAAAAAAAGACTGTAAACAAAAAATCGTAAACCATAAATCCAAAATCGTAAATCCCTTGCTACCTGCCGACTTTTTGCAACAAGCCGACTTTGGCTTGCCTGCCCCTGCGCATGAGGCATTTTTGGCTTCGCTGGAAGGGGCATCACCTACTTCTATTCGCTTGAATCCTTTTAAAATGGGCGAAAAACCTGAAGGCGCAACCCCTGTAGCATGGGAGTCGCAAGGCTATTATCTGCCTTCGCGCCTCAGTTTTACTACAGAAGCGGACTTTTGGGCAGGCAAGTATTATGTGCAAGAAGCCTCCTCGATGTTCGTAGGAGAGATTTTGCGCCAAACTTTGCCCCTTGAGGAAGACCTCACAGTGCTGGATATGTGTGCCGCGCCTGGTGGCAAAAGTACGCATATCTTGAGCTTGCTCTCGCCTGATTCTATTTTGGTAAGCAATGAGGTATTTCGCACACGCGCCTATATCTTGAGCGAAAATATAGCACGTTGGGGACAAGGCAATGTGATACTTAGCTTGCAAAATAGCGCGAAAATGAGCGGATTGACAGGTACTTTTGATGCTGTATTGGTTGATGCGCCTTGCTCTGGCGAGGGTATGTTTCGCAAAGACAAAGAGGCGCGTAAGGAGTGGTCGCTTGCCAATGTCCACCTCTGTGTAGAAAGACAACAGCAAATTTTGGAAAATATCGCGCCTACTCTGAAAGAAAATGGCGTAATGATATACAGCACTTGCACCTTCAATACTCAAGAAAACGAACAGAACTTGCTACCGTATCTTGAGGAGGGCTGGGAAAGCATACAACTCAATGTGCCTGAAGATTGGCAGATAGTTTGTACTGAAACTGCCCACGCAGGCAAGGTACTTTATAGCTACAGATTTTACCCGCATCTTTTGGCAGGGGAAGGCTTTTTTATCAGTTGTCTGCGCAAAGGCTACAGCGAAAAAAAAGTAAAACTCTACACCAAGAATCCAAATCTTGCGCCCTTGCCTGCCAAGCGAGCCGATTTTTTGCGGTCGTGGGTAGGCAAGGTGGAGGACTTTCAGTATTACCAAACTACCCAACAAAATGTATATGCCTTGCCTGCCCACCAAGCCGAGAAAATGCGTGCCATAGCCGAATATATAGGCGCGTGGACTACAGGCTATCACATAGGAACACGCAAACATGACGACCTCGAGCCCGCGCCTGCGTGGGCTTTGGCAGGCAAGTGTCCCGAAACCTTGCCTACCCTTGACTTGCCTACCGAAGATGCGCTGAATTTTTTGCGCAAGCAAGACATTTCCTTGCCTACCCCCGCCACAAAGGGCTGGCATCTGGCTACTTACAACGGGCTGGGACTTGGCTGGCTGAAGGCATTGCCAAATCGTTGGAACAATTATTATCCTACTACATGGCGGATTCGGCATTTGTAGGAAAGTGTATGTATATTTGCAAAAAATCAGGCACATGGAAAAAAAACAAATCTCTGCAGTACACACGAACGTGCGCACCCTCCCCAAAAATTTAGCAGAGGCAGACAAGCATTTATTTGCCCACGAACTCAGCAAACAAATGCCCGCAGTACATCTTTTGACACTGAAGAATGTAGATGTTTTTGATGCGTATATTTTCCAAAAATCAAAATTAAAATTTTATTTTGCTTATACGCACAACCAAATGCCCTCACGCAAAGAGGCATATAAAAAAGCCCTCTTTTCCGCTCTGAAGCCCGTCAAAAAAGTAGAAAAAGCCATTTGGATTGTTGATAATTGGAGTTCGGTATATTTTCATTGGCTTACGGACGCACTTCCGCGCCTTTTGGTAGCCAGTGAGGGCAGGCAAGGGCATATACTGATTTTGCCCAAAGAATATGCCCGATATTCGTATGTTACTGAATCTTTGAAATACTTAGATTTTGCAGACTGTCTGTTTTTTGATGGGCAGGAAAGGCTTTTTGTGAAGCAAATATTACTGCCAAGCCATACGGCTTCTACAGGAAATTATCATCGAGAAATTATTGGCAAACTGCGTGATAAGTTTTTGGCTATGCCTCCCAAAATACCTACTCGAAAAATATACATCAGCAGACAAAAAGCCCAAAAACGAAAAATAATCAATGAAATAGCTGTTACAGATTTATTGGCTAAATATGATTTTGAAACACATTTTTTTGAGGATTATGATTTTGACCAACAGCTCGTACTGATGCAAGAAACGAAAGTTTTGTTGAGTTTGCATGGGTCAGGTTTGACAAATATGCTCTTTATGCCCCGAGATGGACAAATCGTAGAACTGAGAAATCAGGGCGATAGCCAAAATAATTGTTTTTTTTCGCTCGCTTCAGACTTGGGACATAGTTATTATTATTTGCTGAATGAAGGCGATTCACAAGACACACATTTTGTGAATGTTACGGTAAATATACAGGCACTGGAAGAATTATTACAAACTTTAGAAGCAAAGATTTTGTAAAAATTTGAAAAATATAATATGCTTTGATAGCTTGGCAATAAAATTGCGACAAGGATAAAAAGTCCATCACCAACATCAACGCACATTATGTTTGAAATACTTAAAAAGCCATTTTATGGCAATACAGTAGGGCAATGGCTCACTGCCTTATTTATCATTTTGGCGGCTTTCATAGTCAGCAGAGTAGTCTATTGGTTTTTTACTAAAATAGTGCGTATATTTACAAGGCGTACCAAAACCAATCTTGATGACATCATCATTGACAAAGTAGAAGAACCTATAGTAGTAGGCATAGCTATAGCAGGTATATGGTATGGCATTTCATTTCTGACCTTGCCAAAGCATATCGCGCCTCAAGTCGCAAGTGCGACTACTTTGGCAGTCATTCTGAATTTGGCGTGGCTCATAGTGCGTACTGTAGATGCGCTGGTAGAAGAATATATAGTACCTGTGGTAGAAAAGTCAGAAAGCAATCTTGATGATGCCATTTTGCCTATAGCAAGGCGTGGATTTAGTGTCATCATGTGGGTGGTGGCTGTGGTGGTAGGTCTGAATAATGCAGGCTATGACGTAGCGGCGGTACTTACAGGCTTGGGTATAGGAGGTTTGGCACTCGCTATAGGGGCGCGTACCACGATTATGAACATCTTTGGAGGCGTTACGGTCTTGATAACACAACCCTTTAAAATAGGCGATAGGATTATGATAGAAGGCTATGATGGATACGTACTTTCTATAGGTTTGGGGGCTACACGCATCAGAACGTTTATTGACAATTTTATAGTAACCATTCCCAACAGGGTTTTTTCGGACAGCGAAATCGTAAATGTTACAGAAGCATTGGGGATTAAGATTGACTTACAAATCCATGTGCCTGCGAACATCAATCCTCCTGTGATTCAAGAAATCTTGGATTGTATGAAGTCTGTAGTCGGCAATCATATCTACCTGAACCAAGACAGCAAAATATCTGTCAAAGCCGTTGATGATTATGGCATAGTATTGCAGTGTATCTGTTATGTAGCACCCGGCAAACCGTATTGGCAGACACGCTCAGATGTAGCGATTCAGATTTTTACATTCATGCAAGAGCGAGGCATACCTATAGCTACCCGCAATGGACTGAATTATTACCCTGAAGATATACAACAATCTGTAAAAACTCCCAAAGGCATCAAAGCCTTGCGCAAAGACAAAGATGATGACGGGTTATTTTAGCAAATTATGCTTCTAAGTTTAATAACGACATAATTAATTTGTGAAAGAGGCACGCGGATAACGCGGATTTTACAGATGACAACGGATTTTTTAATTTCCAAAATATAAAAAATCCGTCAAAGTGCTAAAAGCATACACAAAAACGCTACTAATCTTTAAAGTCGTTATCAAAGTAAGAGCCAAAAAATAAGCCGAATAAATATGGTACTTTTTTTGCTCAATAGAATAGGGTTTAAAACCCTATCCATTGAGCAAAAAAGGCATTTCTAAAGGAAATACAGTATCAAAGATAATCAATCTGTTTATTTTTTACGTCTTACTAAGTAAACACTTAGGAACGAGTAAAAAATAACTTGAGAATATTTAGCCACGCTGTAAGCGTCTGTTATCGAGCTTTTACGCGGTTAGGCAATACCAACAGACGCTTACAGCGTGGCTTCGCGTGAGTGAAATTATCATGTTATTTTATTTTTATTCCTTAGAAGCGTAAATCCTGCTACTCCTCTATATCCAAAAGGATATTACCAGAAATGGCTAATGTGGTATAAGCACTCGCATCTTCTTCTTTTTGGGCTTGTATATTAGTAAGAACAAGTTTGATTTTGTACTTGCCTGCCTCTGCCTGAAGCGTGAGTTCAGCAGGATTCAGTTCAGTATTTTCTTTTTTCCACACATTATCCAAGATTGTCTTGAGCTGTAGGGAGGCGAGGGGTTTGTTTTGGTAGGTAAGGTCAAGTCTATTTTGGTCTTTGTTGAGATTGGCAGACAAAACT
Source organism: Cytophagales bacterium (assembly GCA_013298105.1). Taxonomy (GTDB): domain Bacteria; phylum Bacteroidota; class Bacteroidia; order Cytophagales; family Microscillaceae; genus RDXI01. The sequence goes on along the minus strand of JAAFJK010000339.1, from coordinate 14,650 downwards.
CCCTTTTCTAACTTGAACTCTTGCAAAGGTGTATCTCCGTATTGATTGAAAGAAACATTTGCGACATATTTATAGCCAGTTACCTTTAGACATTTATCGTCTTTTGTCATGAAGGTTTTATATTCATTTTGCGCATATTTTTCGGTTTTTTGTGCCAAATCAGCCCCCATAAGTCCCAATATACGCTCCGATACGTCCGATTCTTTTTTAGTTATTTTGGAAAGGTCATCTTTGAAATAGGGCTGAAGGGATTGGGATTTATTGCGCATTGTCAAAAACTGAACAATGCTACGTATCTCTTGCGCATCTTTCGCAGAGATTTTTTTAGCCTCTATGCGTTTGGTGTCTATTTTTCCTTCAGGTGTAAGTACCGCATTTTTTGTCAATATTGCCCCAAATCGTGCCACTTGACTGTATCTCGATACAGCATACGCACTCCAAGGACCTACCACCGAAGCAAGTATAATCATAGAAAGTGTAAGTGGTATAAGGATTGCTCGCTTCTTCTGGGCTACTATGAAATAAATCGCCATACCCACCAGCCAAAGCCCCGCCAATACCACAAAATAACGGTCTTCAGTAAAACCATACTCAAGAAGTCTTTTGCCAATGGCTATAAAATACAACGCCATCAAGGGAAGTATGGCTATGTAAAATCCTTTGCTAAACCACTTTATCCATTGATTGCCTGCACGCTCGCGGACAGGGTGTATGAGCAAAAGCGCGAACATACTCGCCACACAAAAGACTATCATTAATCCTATAATCAAACCTTGTGGTAGCTTCCAATTTACCAAAATCATCACTCCATACGCATACAGTATCAGTCCATATACCGTAATAAGTGGTATGAGTAGGTATTGTGTAAATATTTTTAACCCATTTGGATAAAATTCTGTGTCATTCAGTTCGCCCAAATCTTGTGGTATGCCTGACAACAGAATAAAATTATTCATCAAAATTCCTATAAAAACAGCTATTGTTGTATAAAGTTGCCATGGGAGAGACAAAGCAAAAAGTAGCTGTACTGCCCCTATAGCTCCCAAAATACCCAAAAGTGCCACCCCACAATAAATAGCTGTCAAAATGGTACGAAGGAAAAGCAAGAAGTTGAAAGTCCAAAAGCCATGTTCTTCGTCCTTGCCTACGAAGGGCAGGAAAGCTACCAATAAATGCGCCACAACATTGAAAGCTATGTAGCGGGTAGCTTCTGCTAAACTGTTTTCTTGTATGCTCAACCAAAGAAAGTACACACACAGCAAGACCACAAAGCCGCCCAGCACCATGATTTTTTGGGCAGGCAAGATGCGCTCGCGCTCAAGACGAAGCTGTACCGCCACAAAAAGCGGAATGGCTATCGCAAATATGGCAGTCAGTTTACCTAAAATTTCCATAGTAGCACCCTTTGGCTCTCCATGTATGAAAATCAAGGTAATGGTCGTCAGCCCAACTGCTGAAAGAATGGTAAGCGGAAATCGTGCCGTTACGCGCTTTATTTCCTCAAATAGATAGTCTAACGAGGGTATTTTGAAAGTAGCCATGCGCAGATGAGTTTTATTTTATGGCAAGATAATCACTTTCGGGAAAATAAACAAATTATTCATCAAAAAAAAACACAACCGTCTGATTAGGCGGTTGTGTTGTTGGGTTAGTTTGCTTCTTCTACTTCTATGATTTCTACTTTGTCCATTTTGTCGCCCTGTCTGATGAGGTCAATGACTTCTTGCCCTTGCACCACTCTGCCAAAGCAAGTGTGTACGCGGTCTAAGTGGGACGTTTGGGCGCGGCTATGGCAGATAAAAAACTGTGAACTGCCTGTATCTCTGCCTGCGTGTGCCATAGAAAGTACACCTCTGTCGTGGTATTGTCTGCCGCCTGTGAGTTCGCATTTGATACGGTAGCCTGCATTGCCTGTACCTGTACCGAGCGGACAACCACCTTGTATCACAAAGTTTGGAAGTACACGATGGAACGAAAGCCCATCATAAAATCCTTTTTCTGCCAAGCTGATAAAGTTGGCAACTGTTTGGGGGGCATCTTCAGGGTAAAACTCTATGGTCATGTTCCCCTTAGCTGTGTGAATAATAGCTATTTTTTTCATGGGTGCAAAATTAGCTTTTTTTTGTAAAAAAGCTAAGGGGCAGGAAAAAGTTTTTAGCTACCGAGTGGTCAGTCTTTCTTATTTTTTCGCAGTCTTTTTTTCGGATTGACAACCGCAAGCGGATTGCCAACCAAAAAAAACGAATAATTAGCAAAGACTGACCATCAGTAGGCAAGGGCAATCAATACAAAGTAGAAAACCAATACAAGCCCAAAACCATCAGCACGAGGCTAAAAAATACAAGCGTATAGATTTTTGTCCAATTTGGATTTTGCATAAAAGATCAGAAGTTTAAGAAAGGCTCGCCAAGCGTTCGAATAGGGCGCGTTCTTCGGGAGTGAGTTTGGCGGGTATGATTACGTGGATTTTTACGTACAAATCTCCGAATTGTTCAGGCGCATCATAGATAGGCATTCCAGCCCCTTTCAGACGGAGTATATGTCCGTTGGGCGTACAAGGCGGGACAGTGATTTGGATAGTTTCTTTTAGTGTAAGGACTTCTGCCTTGCCTCCCAGTACAGCCGTATATAAGCTGATAGGCAATTCAATGTGGAGGTCATTGCCTTCGCGGATATATTTTGAGTGGGACATGACGCTGATTTTCAGCATCAAGTCGCCTCTTGTACCGTCATAGAGGTCTTTGCCTTTGCCTTTGATGCGCAGGGTTTGGTTGTCGGCTATGCCAGCTTTGAGCTTTATGCGGAGGACTTCATTAAAAATATCAATCGTTTTGTCTGTACCTTTGTAGGCTTCTTCGAGCGTTATATTAAGTTCTATGGTATGTTCGCGGGGGTTCGGGGCTTCGCCTTGCGTTTGTTTCTCCTCGCCTCCAAACCAATTTTCGCCAAAGGTACTTTGCATAAAGCTCGCAAAATTTTCGCCAATACCACGCACACCATCGCGCACATTTTGGAAAATATCTTGTATATTGAAGTTATCAAAAGAGGGCGTAGAGAACTGTTCCCAGTTTCCGCCCAGCAAATCATATCGTCTGCGCTTATTCGGGTCGCCCAAGACTTGATACGCCTCGATGATAAGTTTGAAGCGTTCTTCGGCTTGTTTGTCGTTGGGGTGTTTATCGGGGTGATGTTCTATGGCAAGTTTGCGGTAGGCTTTTTTGATTTCTTCGGCAGTAGCATGGCGATTCACGCCCAAAATCTTGTAATAATCTTTGTTCATGAGGTTTGAGGTATTTACGATTTAAGGTGTGCGATTTACGTTTTCAAGGCACGCAGAGAACTAAAAATCCTTTTATGAAAAAGTAGATGCGCTTTTAGTATTGCAAATAAATAAAAAAACTTATATATTTGCAAATCATGTTTACCAAAAGCTATGTTTTTCGTATTAAAGCTAACTAAAGATTTTGTGTACAGAAATAGAAAATAAGTAAAATAGCAATCATATTTCTATAACACTTTAATTATCAGATACTTAAAAACGTAAATCGTATTTCTCAAATCGTAAATAATTCTTATGCGCCAGTCCTTTCTTTTTGCCTTTGTCTGTATCCTCTACTGCCTGTCGGGTAGGCAAGTTTTGATAGCCCAAATATCAGGACAAGAGTGGATAAATATGAACCAAACTTATCTCAAAATACCTGTAGCCGAAACGGGTATGTACCGCATCACACCTGCCATGCTTACCAATGCAGGCGTAACTGGCATCAATCCCAAACGCTTTCAAATCATACACAGAGGCAAGGAACAAGCCATTCATGTAGAAGGTGAGGCTGATGATAGCTTTGATGCCAATGACTACATAGACTTTTATGGCAAAAAAAATGACGGCTCGCGCGATACAGAACTTTATCGCAACAGTTCAGACCACCTGAACCATCACTATAGCCTCTATACAGATACTACAGCTTATTTCTTTACTTGGAAACTTGACAACACCAACGGACTCCGTGCTACGCAAGTGAATAATGCCTTGCCTACCAACCCCGCGTATGAGGCGTATCATTGGCAGAAACAAGTAACAGTACACCATGCTTTTTACGCACCTGGACAAAACCACCCAGAAGGCTCATCTACCATCATTTATCTTTCTCAGTTTGATACAGGAGAGGGATGGTCGAGTAATATATGCTATGCAAATGTGCCAAACTATGACAGGGTAATGACTATTCTCCCCTTCAAAAACACCTATACAGCCAATCCGAACCTAAAAGCTCGCCTAAAAATTTCTCTCGCAGGTGCTTCCAATACTGCCGTAGGCTTGAACAATCAGGTAATAGGTTATTTTGACTTACGGATAGGCAACTCGCCTACCGCGCTGGTAAACTTTCAGACAGGGGTAGAAACGAGCTTCAATAAAACAAAAATTGTAGAGTTTGATATACCTTTCAGTTACTTGACTACAGGCGAAAATCTATACATAGAAGCGATTGCAAAAAATGGGCATTTTGTGGTAGCATACATGGAACTTTCCTACCCACAACAGCCCACCATGCCTGCCACCCAAAATCTGCCTTTTTCGCTTCGCGCCAATGCCAACGAAGTAGCCCATCTCGAATTTGCTTCTGCACCCGCAAATATGAAGCTCTATGAAATGGACAAAGACAAAGGCTTATTAAAGCAATTTGCAGGGACTATCTCCGCAGGCAAGTTCCAAACTACCATCAATCAACTGTCTGAGGATAAAACATTCATGGCAGATGCTGGCGCACGCCTTACACCCATCAGCTTGAAGCCCGTTACTTTCAAAAATTTCAATCCAGCTTTGTACGATTATGTCATACTTACAAGCGAACGCCTCCGCAAACCCGCAGGTGGTTTTCCTGATATAGTACAGGCGTATGCCGACTATCGCGCTACACCTACAGGACAAAACTACAAGCCTGTAGTAGTAGATATAGAGTGGCTGTATGAGCAATTCAATTATGGCGAAAAAACGCCTGTATCTGTCCGCAACTTCATGGCTTGGTTTCTTCGTGAAGGACAGCCCAAGCACCTATTTATCATAGGTTTGGGGCTTTCGTTTCCAGACCCCAAAAACTACACTTCGCTTTTCCCACGTCAAGTGCCTGCTCACCAAGCCCTGAACTTTGTGCCTGTTTTCAATTTTCCAGTGTCAGATGTAGCATGGTTAGAAAAACTAAACGGTACAGGCGGCAATGAGCCTTCTATATCTGTAGGCAGGATAGGCGTAGTCAATCCAGAGCAAATCCTAAATTATTTTAACAAAGTAAAAGAACACGAATTGGTAGAAAACGAGCTTTGGCAAAAAAATATGATACACCTTGTGGGCGGACGTTATGAATGGGAGCAAACGCTTTTTACAAGTTTTATGAAATTGATGAAAGACATTGCCGAAAATCAGTTCTTGGCAGGCAAGGTCAAAACCATCAACAAACGCACCACAGGCATCACAGAAGCCATCAATATATCCGAACAAATCAATCAAGGGGTAAGCGTCATCAACTTCTTTGGACACTCTGACCTTGAAGGCACAGATGTAGAGATTGGGCGTTGCTCTGACGACATTCAAGGCTATAAGAACAAAGGAAAATATCCGCTTATGCTCGTGAATGGCTGTAATTTGGGGGGCGTATTCTATGGGCGTGGCACGCTGGCAGGCGATTGGCTTTATACCAAAGACAGGGGCGCGTTGGCTTTTATAGGGCATACCTATTTTGGCTACTCCAATGTACTCCGCGATTATTCAACCCAACTATATCAGGTGGCTTTTCAAGATGTAGGCAACCTGAAAAAACCTATAGGCAGTATTTTGCGTGAACACGTAAAGCAAAATACAACTTCACTCAGCCCACCTGACCTAAGCGTAGGACAACAAATGCTCCTACAGGGCGACCCCGCACTGATATTTTTCAAAGCAAATAAGCCTGACTATTTTACGGCTTCAGACCAAATGACCTTAGCGTCTTTTGACAACAATCCTGTGACGGCTCTTACAGATTCGTTCAAATTGAAAGTGATTGTGTCTAATCTGGGCATCACTACTTTGACTAAATTAGGGGTGAAGATAAAACGCACCTTTCCAAATGGCACACAAACTGTCATAGACTTGCCTGCCAAATTCAATTCCATTTATTTTCAAGATACGCTCACTTTTACACTCAAGAAACAAGCAGGCGTGGAGAGTTTTGGCAACAATGTATTTGAGGTCATCTTAGACTATGAAAATACCATAGACGAGATGCGCGAAAACAACAACATAGGCATACTTTCGTTCTTCATGCCTGCTATGGGCGTGATACCTACACTGCCCCAAGAGTATTCGATAGTAAACGAACAGCCCCTCACGCTCAGTGCCGCTACAACGAATGGCATAAACGAAGGACGTGATTTTGTGTTTGAGATAGATACTACCCGCACCTTCAATAGTCCTTACAAACGCAGTCAAATTATACCTGCTACAGTATCACCTTCATGGGAAATTAACAGCCTCATCACCAACAATGACACAGACAGTACAGTGTATTATTGGCGCGTGAACTATGCAGATGCTATCAATGACCCGAACGCGCTTTGGGGCTACAGTTCTTTTACATACATCAAAAATAGTCCTGAAGGCTGGACACAGCGCGACTTCCCGCAGTTTTTGCGCAATAACCTCAGCCAAATAGTCCGAAACAATGCCGAAAGAAAATGGGAGTTTGACGAAATAACCAAACGAATCAGGGTACAAACATTTGGTAGCACAAATCCCACCGCCGTAGGCGAGGTAGCCATGCTTTATGAAGAAGTCCCCCAAGTATTTGCAGAAAGATGTGGGACAGATGTCATAGTTTGTATGACTTTCAAGCAAACCGATGGTGCTGCCGAACGCATATTCGACAATGCCTGTGGCAGACAACCCGAAACTGCCAACAGTTATACGAACGCCCAAGTCCTCAATGGCGCACTACACGCTTATTTGGACAATGTAACGAATGGCGATTTTGTATTGTTTTTCACAAAAGGCAATATCAACTTCAATACTTGGACTACCACCCAAACAAGTGCTTTCCAACGCATAGGAGGTAATCCTGTCATTTACAATAGCCTCAAAACAGGACATCCCTACATCATTTTGGGGCGAAAAGGCGGCGCACTTGGTACAGCCGAAGAAGCCATAGCCTTGAATATCAGCAATCCCACTGCCGAAGCTATCAAAATGGAAACGCGCATCCGCATACCTTACTATACAGGTACTGTCAGCTCTACGCGCGTAGGTCCTTCTATCAAATGGAAAGAATTTAAACAACGCATAGCCAAAACATCGCCCACAAGTACCTACAAAGCCAATATCTATGGTGTAAGTCTGCAAGGTGTCGAGAATCCTGTACCGCTTTTTGAGAACGTTACGCTCTCTAACCTGAACCTAAGCACCGTCAATGCTACCCAATATCCTTACCTGCGCCTTGCCTTTCAAACTCAAGACCTTGTAGGCAAAAAAGCACCTACCCAGCTAAAAAATTGGCTTGTGCTGTATGATGGCGTACCTGATGGTATGATAGATATAGGGGCTATAGGGCAATCTGCCTATGTCATCAGTCCCAAAGAAGAAGGACAGAATTTTGAACTCGAATTTGCGTTCAAAAACCTCACAGGGCTTACTTTTAGTACAGACTCGCTTACAGTCCAATTCACGCGCCGTAACCTGACTAACCTAAACCAAGAAGTTCGCACCATTAAAATCAAAGCACCCCTTGCCAAAGAAACCGTAAAATTCAAACGCTCATTTACCACTCAAGGCTGGGGAGGCAAGAACGAACTCAAGGTGTATGTCAATCCCCAATTAGTTCCTGAACGTTATTATGAAAATAACGTCTTTTTGGTTAATTTTGAGGTAATACCTGATGACAACAATCCGTTGCTTGAAGTAGCTTTTGATGGTCGAAAAATATTGAATGGAGAAATAGTATCGGCAAGCCCGCTTATCACTGTCCAACTCTATGACAACAACCGCCATATACTTGCCGATAAGCCCTCAAACTTGCAAGTATCACTCAAAAAACCGGGCGTAGGACAGCCTTATGAGAACATTGACGTTACCAATCCTGACGTGGCTTGGAGCTATCAGGCAGGCAAGCTCAGGATAAATATCAAACGTGAAAATTTGCCAAGTGGCATCTATACTCTCCGAGCGCAAGGCGTAGATGGGGTAGGCAATGTAGCCTCGACAGACCCCTATCAGATTGATTTTGAGGTAGTAAGAGAAAGCACCGTTACGAATGTATTGCCGTATCCGAATCCTTTTTCTACCAGTACGCGGTTTGTATTTACCCTTACAGGCGACCAAATCCCAGACGAGATGAAAATCCAAGTCATGACCATCGCAGGCAAGGTGGTGCGCGAAATATCACACCTCGAGCTGGGCAATATCCGCGTGGGCAACAATATCAGCGAATATGCTTGGGACGGCACAGATGAGTTTGGTGAAAAATTAGCCAATGGCGTGTATCTCTACAAAGTCATCATGAAAAAGGCAGGCAAGGTGCTTGAGCATCGCGCCACGAGCATGGACAAAGGCTTCAAACATGGCGTGGGCAAGCTCTACATAGCCCGATAAAAACGAAAAGGCAACCCAAAAAGGGTTGCCATTTTTAATTTAAAACTTTATTTTTTACCTATTTCCCACAAAAAACAGCTTCAAAATGGCAGGTAAAAAGATGTTTTTATAACTTTTGAGGATTTTGTGCTAAATAGACTTCAGCTTCTTTGACTACAGTCGTAAAAATATGGTCTAAAATACCTGCTATTTTATGTGGGTCAGCAGACAGAGAATAACTTATTTCGTGTTGCATGAACACATTGTTTTCCAATTTGGCAAATTGCCAAGAATCGCCATTGGTAGCCCATGCATAAATGGTAAGATTGGGAAACATTTTTTGACACGCGACCATTTCCGCTAAAGCTTGCCCCCACGCGCCCACAAAGTCATCAATTTTTGCTTCAGCCACACACACAAGAGGCATTCCATACATGATTTCCTTCACATCTTCTCTGTATGAAAAGAGGTAATCAGGCTTTCCAAAGAGCATATCATCAACTTTCATTTCGTATTCTCTACTCCAATAAGTAAGGTGTGGGTGATGTTGTGCCACTAAGCGAATCATAGGCGAGATAAAATTTTCTGAAATCGCTATTTCGCTTGGCATTGGTTTTTTGTTGTCAAGCGCATACTGCAACTCTTTTTTGTAAGAGTCGGGCAAATCGTAATGGTAGTGGGTTTCATCAAAAAGCACATCTTTTTTGAGGCGTGTACCATATCTGGTCGACACTTCCACTATATTTTTAAAGTCACTGAACGCCATATTTTTAAAATTATTTTGAATGGAACAATGTGCAAATATAGCAAATTTTACACAAAAAATTTTGGATTATGATGTGAGGGCTTGTATTTTTCGCGCCTAAATTACTACAAAAAGTGAATATTGCAAAAAACATTTTATTTTTGCATAATCAAAATAAAACAATCAACATGGGAACTTACCTAATGACAGGCTTGAAACTACAAATGTCGCTATATCACGACAAAGAGCAATTACCTGAAATTGCTGAATGTCCAAAAGATGTGTATGCTTGTGTTGCAGAAAAGGACGAAGACGGAGATATGATACTCGTTTATCGTGTTCATGAGGAGTTGTTGCGCCAAGAACTTATCCCTTTTTTGCGAGAGTTCTACAGTGTGTATTATGAAGGTAGTTATAGGCAAGACTATCAAAAAGCGATTGATTTCCTCGAAACACACCCTTATGAAGAATGGCAGGCTTTCTTTAAAGAGGGCAAAGTATATGAGTGCCGCCTTGACTCTGTAGAAACACCCATCTGCCTTGATGATGATTGGAAATATGTAAACACGGATTTATTGAGATTAGCTTTTGAGGGTAAAGTGATGGCAGAAGAAATGGACGCACATCTAAACTTGTACAATTATGCACTCCAACGTGCTTTTACTTCCAAATTAAGTGTGTGTTTGCATACACAAATTGTTGGTTAGTAAGAACCAAAAAATAAGCAGAACGAATATGGTGCTATAGTACGCTGAAATTTATCTTTGATTTCTTCAGTTTCTGAAAGAGGTAAAAAGAGGTTAGCAATATTCTCTTTCAGAATTTTATCATATTGATTGGGCATAAATTTTACCTAATAAAACACAAAGATAGCAAAAGATAATTACTTTGAAATGCTCCATCAAACCCCAAACCTGTCCCTTTTCAATTTATAAAAACGCTCATTCGGCATAAAACCCTTTGCCGAAAGTTCAGGCAAGATGCGCTCTATGAAATATGGCTTGACTGAGAAACAAGTAAAAAATAACTTGCTAATTTTGGCATCTTTCATTTGTCAGTTTACACTTTTTTGAATATACAAATATAAAAAGTGGTTTTGAAAATTTTTAAAAATAAGTTTTTTTGATAAATAGCTCATTATCAGTTTTTTAAACATATAAGGTCTTTAAAGACCTTATATGTTTGAGGGAAAAAAGTGTAAATTACTTTTTAGATGTTATGAAAGATGCCCATAAAACCAAACAAAAATATATCCTTGCCTGCCCCCGTGTATGTTTGTACGCGCGGGGGCAACTTATTTTAAAACGTCTGTAGAGAGTAAGGAACGAATGATTTTGTAAAAACCACATTTTATTTGAATTTTTTGGCTTATATTTGCGCTTCGAAAACACGATTAAATGCCAGAAAAAGCACCCACTCCTTCCCAAGAAGTCTATCAACGTCTATTCAAAAATCCGCCTGCCGTAGTGGGTATAGTGCTTATCGTGCTTGCCCTTCTACTGATGCTTATGGGCTATGCCATTATGCCCAGCCAAGTGCCTTATGCGAATGAGCAAATCAAAGAAATCAGCAAACAACCCATAGGATTCAGTGTCCAAGTCATCAAAGAGCGTGTGAATAGAAAATTCCAAACCAGTAGCTTTTTCTCGACTATGCTCTGGGGGCAGGAAAGTCCCTACCGCGTCCATGCAGTAGATAAATACAGGATAGACGAAACAAAACTTGACTTGCACTTGCAAATATTCGAAACAGGCTCTGCCAAAGTTCTTAGCCTCGTAGATGTTGTTTTGCCCCTGCACGTAGGCAAGTCTGATAAACTAAAAACTGAGCAGGGCGATAGCTATAAAATAGACGGCAATACCATCACATACATAGATTTGGACGAAAAACTGCATACTATAGGCAAAGCCGAGCTTATCAAAAAATTTCGAACTGAAAATGTAGAACAACGCTATTATGTACTTGGTACAGATACTTTTGGGCGCGATATGCTCAGTAGGCTTTTGTTTGGGATTCGGATTTCGCTTACTGTAGGTTTTGTGTCGGTTTTTATTTCTATTTTGGTGGGGGTTACGGTGGGCGCATTGGCAGGTTTTTTTGGCGGGCGGACAGATGCGTTTATTCTTTGGTTCATGACTGTGGTGTGGTCTATTCCTGGTATTATGCTTGTGATAGCGATCAGTCTGGCACTTGGCAGAGGCGTGATAGTGGCTTTTATTGCGATTGGGCTTACGAGCTGGGTGGAGATAGCGCGTATGGTGCGTGGGCAAATCATGAGCCTCAAAGAAAAACCTTTTGTAGAAGCGGCGCGGGCATTGGGTATGCGCAACCGATATATCATTTTGTACCATATCTTGCCGAATATTTTTGGTCCCTTGATAGTTTTGATGACCTCCAATTTTGCAAATGCGATTTTGACAGAGGCAGGCTTGAGCTTTTTGGGCTTGAGTGTCCAGCCTCCTATGACTTCTTGGGGGGCGATGGTATCTGAAGGCTTCAAGCACATCACTTCTGAAGGGGGCTTCAATCTGGTGTTATTGCCCAGTATGTGTATTGGCTTGATGGTATTGGCTTTTAATCTTTTGGGCAATGGACTCCGTGATGCGTATGACCCTCGAACAACTTAAGGCAGACCTTGAGCGTAAAGAAATCCAGCTCAAGGATATTCTCGAAATTACTGAAGCTATCAACATCAATTCTTCGGAAGAATCACTTTATACGATTTATAAGTGGATATTGCAGGGAAGCAGATATGTAGAAAAGTTTGCGTTGTATGTTCACAATGTGGCGTGGCACTGTCAAGTCCATTTTGGGGCAGAAGATGTACCTGCGCTACTTGATGTGAGTGCTATAGCGGATTTGAAAGAACCTACTGCGATAGTGGACTTGCCTGCCCTTGATGGTTTTTTTCAAGTTTTTGACGTTGTGTTGCCTATCTTGTATCAAGATAAGGTGATGGGCTATGCGTTTGTGGCGCACTTTGAGGTAAATTTGGACTTTTTGCAGACACTTACGAATATCATCATAGTAGCTATTGAGAATAAAAAACTTGTGCGCAATGAACTCAAGCAAAAGCTTCATAACCAAGAGCTTGAGATAGCCAAACGGGTACAAAGTATGCTTATACCCCGCAACTTGCCTACCCAAGATGCACTGATGATGCGCTCGACTTACCTGCCGCATCATTTGATTGGGGGCGATTATTTTGATTATATTCCGCTTGCGGAAGGCAAGTTTTTGGTGTGTATAGCGGACGTTTCAGGCAAAGGCGTACCCGCCGCGCTTTTGATGTCAAACTTCCAAGCTTGCCTACGCACTATAGTAAGGCATACATATAGGCTGAAAAATATCATAGACGAACTCAATTTGCTTACCTACCAAAATGCACAAGGCGAGCATTTTGTTACGTTTTTTGTGGCTATTTATGATACGCGCAAAAAGATATTGCGGTACATCAATGCAGGACATAATCCGCCCTTTTTGCTGAACAAAACCACAGGCGAGCTACGCACACTTGATACAGGCAGTACGGTCTTGGGCTTTTTACAAAACTTGCCTTTCATCAATGAGGAGGTAATACACGACCTTGACAATTTTTTATTGTTTTGCTTTACAGATGGCGTTCCCGAAACCATCAACAAGCGTGATGAGCAATTCAGCGCGGAGCGTATCGGCAACATTTTGCAAAACTACAAATATACGAGTTTGGTAGATTTGCACGCACATATCTTGAATAGGCTTTTGCGCTTCAAGCAAGATTTGAACTTTACAGATGACATCACGATGCTCTCATGCAGGGTAAAGAATTTATAGAAAAATACCTTGCCTACCCAAGCTATGTGTGGGTAGGCAAGGTATTTAGGAACGAGTAAAAAATAACTTGGACATTTTTGCTTATCTTTTATGCTTATACTTCGTTGCAATATTCATTACAAAACACCGCTTTGCGCTTCTATTGCGCCTTTTCTAAACACAAAATATTGTACAAAAACCTGACCATCTTATTTTTTACTCGTTCCTTATTTCCAAAAAACGTCCCTAAAACCTTTTGCCACTCTTTAAAAATTGGTCTTGCAGACCTATGAAAGTAGCAGGATATTTAGGCGTTGGTTTAGTCAATTCGTCTATTTCTGCTATTTCTTGAGCAGAAAGCACGAGCTTGGTAGCCGAAACATTGGCATCAAATTGCTCGATTTTGCTTACCCCCACAATGACTGTAGAAACAATTTGTTTAGACAAAAGCCACGCGATAGAAACTGCGATAGGCGAGCTATCGTGTTTTTTTGCAATCTCTGTAATTTTTTCGACTACTGTGTAGCCCAATTCCCTGTCAAAAAGCCCCAAATCAAATGTGTTGAGTCTTGCCTCCGCAGGTTCAGGATTTTGGCGCGTGTATTTGCCTGTCAAAAAACCACTGCTCAAGGGCGACCATACCATCATACCCACGCCATGATGCAAGCTCATGGGGATAAATTCGCTCTCTACTTCACGATTGAGGATAGAATAGTGCATTTGCGAAGCTACCATTGGTGCGTAATGCAAATCTTTTTGTTTTTGAAGCATAGCACTCGCCTTCCATGCTTGGTAGTTTGAAAGTCCTGTATAGCGCACCATACCTTGTTGAGTTAGATACTCTAAAGCACGCAAGGTTTCATCAATAGGCGTAATGGGGTCATCATTATGCAAAAGCAAAACATCTATGTAATCCGTTTGCAAGTTGCGCAAACTGTTTTTGCACTGCTCAATAAGATGTTTCGCATTTACACCTGCATTGAAAGTCTGTTGCCCTGCTCTGAACGAAATTTTCGTGGCAATCAACACATCTTGACGCTTGCCTGCCAATACTTTGCCCAAGATGCGCTCACTTTCGCCTCCGCCATACATATCGGCTGTATCAAAAAAATTGATGCCTTGTTCGAGCGCAGTTTGCACGAGTGCGTCAGCTTTTTTTTGGTCAAACGTATATTTTAGACCATAATAATCGCCTTCGCCAAAGGTCATTGTGCCTAAGCACAGTTCAGAAACTACTAAGCCTGAATTGCCTAATTGATTGTAACGCATATTTTTGTTATGTTTATGATGCAAAATTAGGGGGCTTTAAACAGGTAAAAAATATTTGCACATTTTTATAAAAAATTATATAATTCATTTGTTTTTATGGATGTAATGTGTAACTTTGCACTGTGATAAGTATTCAAGAAGCCTCAGAATTACTCGGTGTTACGACCAAAACACTTCGTTTGTGGGAAAAAGAAGGTAAAATAACTGCCCATAGAACTACAGGTGGACACCGCCGATATGAAATTACG
>JAAFJK010000796.1 GCA_013298105.1 Cytophagales bacterium | reverse complement strand
TTAGGAACGAGTAAAAAATAACTTGAGCATATTTAGCCACGCTGTAAGCGTCTGTTATCGAGCTTTTACGCGGTTAAGCAATACCAACAGACGCTTACAGCGTGGCTTCGCGTGAGTGAAATTATCACGTTATTTTATTTTCATTCCTTATTTATTCGTTTCCCATGTCCACCTCGTCCTCCTGTTTACCTGTCTACCTCGTTCGCCCATTTACCTCCCTCCTCCACTTCAGAACAAAAAACGCCATTTCAGAACATTTTTTTGATAGGTAAAAGGTAACTACTTATGTTTGCATACCAATACACTATGTTAAAATAAATGAAAACACATATATTGATTGTAGAAGATGAGGTAATGATTGCCAACATAATACAACTCCACATAGAAAGTGCGGGATATGTGTGTGCAGGCATAGCCATTGATTATGAAGAAGCCATCGAAATACTCGAACAGGGAAAAGTCAATATGGCACTTTTAGATGTCAATATTTCAGGCAACGAGAAAGGAACAGACATAGGAGATTATATCAATCTGACTTACAAAATCCCTTTCCTGTACCTAACTGCCTACTCTGACCGCCAAACGATTGAAGACATCAAAAATACGCTTCCTTATGGCTACCTTAAAAAGCCTATTGATAAAGACAACCTGCTCATTACTATAGAATTAGCAATGAATAGTTTTGCACAGCAAAACCCAGTACAAATAACACTCAAAGTAGGCAGAGATACTTACCTATTCAGAGCTGATGAGCTTTTGTATGCAGAGGCAGACCATATTTATGTGTCGCTTGTCATGACTACAGGCAAGAACTTATTGGTGCGCAGTTCGCTTACGGCTCTTTTGGAACTCTTGCCTGCCAACTTGCTGAAGCAAATCAACCGAAGTCAAGCCATCAATCCACAACACCTCGAAAGAATAAGTGGTGATAAGGTCTTTTTAATCCAACAATCCTTTAAAATCTCTCCTCTCTTTAGGGATAATTTTTGAGAGGAGGTACAAGCGTTTTTTGCTTTGCAAAAGCGAGTCTGTCTGGAGGTAATGTTGTAATTGCTTTGTTGAAAGTTGATTTTAGCTTTTTTCCTTATTTCTTGTTTTTTCAGGTATTCTGAAAAGGTTGTCTGACAATTTTTGTGGAAGTACCGAGTTTGTCATTGTGAGCAAAGCGAACAATCGCGTGGTTCGCTCACAAATCATGGATTCACAACGAGCTCCTTCGCTTCGCTCAGGAGGACAAAGCGAACACTTAACTTTGATAACGACATAATTAATTTGTGAAAGAGGCACGCGGATAACGCGGATTTTACAGATGACAACGGATTTTTTAATTTCTAAAATATAAAAAATCCGTGAAAATCTGCTTAATCTGCGTTATCCGCGTGCTAAAAGCGTTCATAAAAGTCCTACTAATCTTTAAAGTCGTTATCAAATCCATTATAAAATCAAGGCAAGGGTAATGTAGCTTGGTATTTTTGTAAAAAACGCCGCATCAGCCCTTCTATTTCATAGACAAAAAAGGGACCTCGCCACGAGCCTGTATTGGTCATGAATACCCATATATAGCCATCGCGCCTACAGGTTACAGAAGATGAGGTACTACTCAAATTGCCTGTACGCCACCATTTTTCGGCATCTGCGTGTTTCCAGCCTATGAGCCTTTGCTGTGTACTGTCCTTGCCTACGGCTGTGGTCATGCGCTGGAGGGTAGGCAAGGTAAGATGGTCTTTTACGTTGGAGAATCCGTCAATGTGCAACACAAACTGCGCAATCTCAAGCGGACTTGCTATCAATCCACCTGCACCCGCTAAGGCGTAGGTATTGTTGCCTTCATATACTGCCGAAACAGAATCTACAAGTGTATAGATAGAAGGCTTCAGGACTTCGGTAGGGTGCGTATAATAGCGTGTTTCGTTGGGCAATCTTTCTTGGTAGGTATTTTTGGATATGGCAAGGCGTGTTACTTGCATGGGTTTTAATACGTCTTCTTGCAAATAACGGATATATGACTTGCCTGCCACTTCGCGCACTACTTCGCCCAAAAGCGTATAACCAAAATTGGAGTAATCCACAAACTCGCCTGGTCTGAACATACCGCGCTGCGAGAGCATAAAGCCCAAAGTTTGCTCAAAAGTAGGTGCAGTAGTGAGTTTGAGGGCTTTTGCGACTGCTACAGGCGCGAACATAGGGTCTGTCCTGAGCTGATTGCGCCACCCTCCTGAGTGCGTAAGTAGATGCTCTACTGTCATTTGGTAGGCAAGTGTATCGGCTATAGGTAGGTGCTTATAGGATTTTAAGATGCCCTGCTCGCCCCATAGTTTGCTATCCAAACGCACCTTGCCTGCCTCCACGAGCTTCATGATGGCTACTGCCGTAAAAAGTTTGGAAACGCTTGCCATGCGCATCCTGTGGTAAGGTTGCATGACTACACCCTGTTCGTGGTCTGCCCAGCCGTAGCCTTTGGCATACAAGATTTTGCCATCTTTCAGCAAACACATGGACGCGCCTTCTATTTTCCATTGCTGCAAAAAGCGCGTAACCATCGTATCGAGTTCTGCCTCTGCCTTGCCTACCCCACTCAGGGCATTTACGCGCTTGTGGTAGCTATTTTGATAAGTGTGTGTGGCTAAAGTGGAGGTATTTTCTTGAGGTTTTTGGGTATAAGCACAAGCACTCAGGCAAGCAAGCCAAAGGTAAACTAACTTCATTTTTGTAATTATGGGGGCAATGTGCTAAAAAATTATTATTTTTGTAAAATAGCCTGAAACATTTTTAGTCCATCTTCATTGCCCAAAAAAAGCTCTGAAGCGCGTTCGGGGTGTGGCATCATGCCAAATACATTGCGCGATTTGTTGCAAATACCTGCAATATTGCCTATAGAGCCGTTCGGGTTTACGGATTCTTCGACCTTGCCTGCCTCCGTACAGTAGCGGAACATAATCTGGTCGTGTTCTTGTAGGGAGGCAAGTGTAGCCTCGTCTGCATAATAGCGACCATCGCCATGCGCTATAGGTATTTTGTAGATTGATTGGGCAGGCAAGTTGCGGGTAAGGAGCGTGTTTTGGGTTTCTGAACGAAGCCAAACGTTTTTGCAAGTATATTTGCGGTGGTCATTTTTTAGCAAAGCTCCTTCAAGCAGACCTGCTTCAGTGAGGATTTGGAAGCCATTGCAAATGCCCAATACATAGCCTCCGCGCTCGGCGTGGCGTTGGACTTCGGGCATGATGGGCGAGAAACGTGCAATCGCGCCAGAGCGCAAATAATCGCCATACGAAAAACCGCCTGGGACTACCACAAAATCGCACCCTTGCAGGCTTGTATCTTTGTGCCAAAGTTTGACGACCTGTTGCCCCAAAGTTTCACGCAATAGGTACACCATATCATCATCACAGTTCGAGCCAGGAAACACAATTACTCCAAATTTCATATCAAATCCGTTTTTTTTGCAAAGATAGCTTTTTCTTGAAAAAGCGCAACAGGACAAATGAAATAACTATAGCTTTTTCTTGAAAAAGCGCAACAGGACAAATGAAATAACTATAGCTTTTTTTCATCACAAAAGCCCTTGAGTGCTTCTATGCTAAAGAGCTTACCCAAATCTTTGTGCAGATGATAATAAATCAATGTAAACTTTTTGCCCTGCTTTTGGGGCAAAATCTCCTTCAAGGCTTTTGTCAATAAGTCGGGCGTAGATTTTTCAATCCGAATCTTATCACCTTCATACAAGTAACTCCCACTAAGATAATGCGGTTTATTTACAAGCCACGTCTGTTTGTCTATCATTTCTCCCTTTTCTTTGTCCAAATCTTCTGCCACCACATGAGGCAGAAGCCTGATGACAATGCCTTTACGCTGTAGCACCCCCCAGCTAAAGGTAGGCAGCGCAATATCCAAAGAGATAGGATAAAGTCCGATGGCTTTGCTGTAGCTATGCAAAATATCTACGTCCAAAATGGAGTTAGTCGTGTTTGAGCCGTCTATATTGCCTACATTGTAGCACATGAGTACGCCCTTGTCTATAGGCGGTATGCCTGTTTTTTGGGCATATTTTACTTGATGTAAGCGGATAGTAGCCGAGAGTTGGGCAGGCAAGATGCGCTTCCGCAAAGCCCTGCAAAGACTAAAATATTTTTCGCGCGTTTCGCCACTCCAATCACAATCAAGTTGTACCGTTTTCAAAGGATTGGCAGGGAAAATATCACGCGCTTGTGCTTGGATTTTGTCCCAAACCTTGCCTGCCAACTCCGCTATCTGCGCATCAGGCAAGTTGCGAATGGCGCGATTGGTGATAAAAATAGTAGGCACGACCGCGACATGGGCAGGCAAGGGTGTATGCTTTTCGGCTAACTGCAAAGGCGACACAGGCACTACTACACGCTCGTGTTCGTTCCAATCTACATCAAAAAAGCGTACATATAGTTCATCTACAGCCAAACCTTTGCTGTAGGCTTGTTCCTTCTCTGTCCACGCCCAAGTAGTCTGCCAATAATAAAAGCTCGCTTTTTCGGGTTTGGTAAGTATAGGCTCGCCACAGCTCCAGCATGAAATAGCTATCAAAAAAATAATTATCAATCGTGTCATAAGTAAGAGGTTTGAAGTTTGAAAATTATTGATTCCATTTATTGTATTTAGTTCAAAAAAAGCACAACAAAGGTAAACGTTGCGGGCAGAAAATTCCGTGTTGTGCGTAGCACGAAAATTTTATAGAACATTTTGGCTGTTCAGAATGTTTTAATTATCTTTGCAGAAATTTAAACGCTGTAGTATATGATTAAACTGCAAAACTGCAAAACTAAGCATTTTTAGGCATCTTTCATTTATCAGTTTACACATTTCTGAATATACAAATTAGAAAGGGGTTTTGAAAAGTTCTTTAGGAACAAAGTATTTCTCATAAATAAC
>JAAFJK010000391.1 GCA_013298105.1 Cytophagales bacterium | reverse complement strand
GAGAAAGACTGACCATTAGGAACGAGTAAAAAATAACTTGCTAATTTTGTTAATCTTTTGTGCTTATGTTTCGTTGCAATATTAGACTTCTTGCGAAAGTGCTATTTTTGATGCCTCAACCCTGCCCTTCTCCAAGTGAAGAAGGGTTAAAAATACTTTCGCAAGAAGTCTATTCATTACAAAACACTATCTCACTGTTTTCGCGCTTCTGTTACGCCTTACCTAAACCCAAAATATGGCACAAAATCTTTAGCAACTTATTTTCTACTCGTTCCTAATAAGAAAAAACTTGCCTGCCCACAGCGCGTGGGCAGGCAAGGACTAATGCACGTAGTAAGGACTTATCATCAAATACACGATTACGCCTGTACTTGCTACATAGAGCCAAACAGGATATGTCCATTTTACGATTTTTTTATGCTTCACGATTTGGTTTGTCCAAGCAAAATAAATAGCCAATAACACCAACGGCACTACGACCATCGAGAGCAAAATATGCGTAAGCAACAGCACCAAGTACAAAATACGCAAAGGACTATCTTTGGGAAAAGCTGTACTCTCTGCGTTGTTGTGATAAACGACATACGAAATCAGAAAAATGCTCGAAAGCACAAAAGCCGACATCATCAATACGCGGTGCAAAGCAATATTTTTGCTACGAATAGCCAACCCACCCGCCACAAGGCACAAAAAGGTAGCCGTATTCATGACTGCGTTCAGGTGTGGTAAAAAGGATACATCTAAGCCTTCTATCTTGGTGGCTTTGCCTCCAAAAAGTAGGAAAGCTACCAAGAGCGGTACAGCTACAGAAAGTATGCCAATGAGAACGTAAGGCGTTTTGGATTGGGGAACGGTATTTTCCATGTTTAGGCGTAAATTTCCTGAAAGTCAGGAAGTTCAATAAGTTCAATAAGTTCGTTTTCAAGCATTTTTGCCCAAGTTTCGAGATAGACAATCGTGTCTTCGCGTACATTGTGGCGCGGATACTTCATGTGTGCAGGCATCAATGCCAGCACTGCGGGTGCGTTCAATTTTTCTAAATGTTGTAAGTCTGCTTGTGTAAGCCCAGCCTCAAGCATTTTGGTTATCATCATATCCATAGGCAAAGCACTTTGGGCGCAATACGCGCCTGTTTGTTCAGACCAGTCGCCTTCGCGTGTACTAAGCGCGTGGGCGTGTATCTCGGCTTCAGTCATGTGTATAAGCTCTTGGGCAAGATTGCCACAGTTGCACTGCCCCATGTGTCCCCACTGGTATTTCGCGCCCTTTTTCAAGTTTTGGGCGGTTTTGCGGAGTGCATAGATGAGCGGAAGGTTTGCAGTAGCCATATCAAATGGGTTTTAGGTTTGTATTTTTCCTAAAAAAACGGTGTGTGTTTGAGTTTTGTTTACATTCATTGCTATATTTTTTGTAATTTATCTTACAAGTGTTATAGTACCTCGCACTTTCCTATCTCTGAACGCAATGACATAAAAATAAGTAGAAGCGGGATAGCCTGTCCCGTCCCACTCAAAGTCGCGCTTATCACTCTCAAAAACCTTGTTGCCCAATCTGTCGTATATGATTATTTGCTGAAAATCTTGCCTACAGTTATTCGGCAAAAGCCCTGAAAGTTCAAAAGTAGGATTCATAGCATCACCATTCGGACTAAAGGCATTGGGAGGCGAAAATTTATCAAAGTCCACGCCTTTGTCCAAAAGCAATAGTTTGACAGTTTTTTTACGTTCTATTATGCCACATTTGCTATTTTCTTTCAACACAAAATCGAGTATAAACTCCTGTTCCGCAAATTTAATGCTTTTGCAATCTCTTATCCAGTAAAACTTGCCTACCGCCTTGCCTGCCCCCTGCGTGATGGGGCATTTCATACCTTCGGCTATAGGATTGAAGCCTCGACCAGTCATGGTAAGCGAAAGCACATCACTGTTCGCATCAAAGCCTTCCATATCAAACTCAAAAGCCTGATTCGGATAGCGCACAAGGGTATAGTTATGACTTCCTACAATATCTGGTGGCGCATTGGTGCTAAAAGTAGCTGGGATAGTATCATTGACATTGATAAGGCGCACAACCAAGTTTTTTTCTGCTTGTGTGGGGCAACTTTGGTCTTTTACCCCCAATCTGAAAATAAAAGGTTGTGAAACATTTGGGCTTGTTTGGGTAGAAAATATGCACTTGCTCCAGCATAATTTAGCTACTACAATGTTACTTGAAGTCGTGGTGTAGGCTACAGTGGGTGCAAAAGTGAATTGGTTGGTGGCGGTAAAATTCAGGGGTGTAAGCGAAAACTCCAATTTTTCAGGAAAATTCATGTCCATAGCTTCCACATCAAAACACACTTCACTACCAACATACAAATCTTGCCCTTCTTCATAATATTGCTGATTGCCTGTCTTGAGGCGTAAAGTTGGCGGTACATCTACTGGACAATCCACGACCATGAACTGAAAATCACGTATGACTTGCCCTATTTTTATGCCATTTCTGTATTCCTCACACCGCAGACTTAGCACATACAGTCCTGCGCGGCTGGGTGTAACTGTAAGTTTGCCTGTCGTGGAATTTGCAGTGAGTTGGTGGGCAGGAAAGGCAGGATCGTGTGGAATGGCGGTCTGTGGGCTATAAGGATAGTCCGTTTTCCAAGTTACCAAAGGGTAAGGCGCGGGGGCAGGATAAAAATTAGCAGCTTCAATGCTACTGATAGGGTGGTCTAAATAATATCTCAACTCATCTCCATCAGCATCTGTAGCCGAAAAATCAATCTCAGTAGGTTTTTGATAACAAAGGTATTCAGCTTTGGGTACACTGAATTTGGGGGTAGAATTGCCTAATATAGTCGCAAACTTGGGCATTTCCAAATAAAAAGTATTGCCTGCATTGATGGGGCTGACGATATTATTGACAGAGGCATTTCTACAGCATTTTTGCCAAACCAAATAATATCCATCAGGGCTGGTATAGCGCGACATATCAAAAGTAATTTGTCGCTTAAAATAAATATGTAAAACCCGAATCTTATAAATATCTCTGCACAATGGTTGCTTATAGTCAAGCTCTTGCTCAAAATCTTTGATGAGCGTAAGCGTATCCACGCGCTCGTTCGTAACTTTGTCAAAGATAGCTATTCTGATAATGTCATCTTTCAGGCTTGGGATACCATTGATAAGGTCAAAATACAAGTTAAATTGTATCTCGTAAGTGCTTCCTTGTAGATATTTCAGGTGCAAATCGCCTCCTACTATGTGTGTGGCTTTGCTTTGCAAAGCCCACCCATAGCTAAAAAAATAACACAAAAAGAGTACATACGTTTTCATTATCTCAAAAGTGAAACTGTACCTTTGTATTGCTGACCTTTGAAATCTACAGTATAGTAATAGACCGAAGCAGGAAAGTCCCCGCCGTCCCATTTGAAGTTACGGTCTGTACTCTCAAACGCCTTGCCTCCCCAACGGTTGAAAATCGTGATGCGCTCAAACTTGAATCTGCAGTTTTCGGCAGGCAAGTTATTCATAGTAAAGGTTTGGTTGTAACCATCTCCATTTGGGCTGAAGGCATTGGGAGGCAAGAAAGTAGTCAAATCCACGTCTTTGTCTATGAGTAGGAGTTTTACCCTAAATTTCTTCTCTCTGCGTTCACAAGATATTTGCTCTCTCAGCGTGAACTCAAGTATAAATTCATTGTCTTGTTGGGTTACGCCCGCACAACCGTTTGACCAATAGAACTTACTTTGTACGTTTCCTTTCCCACTTTTGGATTCAAATTGCATACCCAGCTCGGCAGGATTGAAGCCTATGCCCTCCATACTCAGCTCCAGCAAATCATTGTCAGCATCATTGCCTGTTACATTAAATTCAAAAACTTGTCCCACTTGCTTTGTGAGCGTGTAGTCATATTGTCCAGAAGCATCTACAGGCGCATCACTTACGAGCGTAGGCTCGCTATTTTGGGTAGGCAAGTACAATACTTTTACCCTTATGCTGTCCATCAGATTCGCGGGACAACCGTCATCTCCCACTATCAGATAAAAGTCGTAAGGAATCCAGTTGCCCGCTTGGTCTTTTTTGGAAAAAAGACACTTATCCCAACAAAAACCTGAGCGTAAACTATCATTGATACCGCGTGTAGTTCCCGAAGCAGGCGAGAATACATTGGCACGCAACGTAAAGTTGAGTGGCACGAGCTTAAAGCTAAGATTTTCAGGATTTTCGGGGTCTTTTCCCCACGCGGTCAGGCAGGCATTGTCAGCCGTAAGCGTCAATATATCGCCTTCCTTATAAAACGTAGGTTGCCCACCTTGCGTACCAGTCTGCAAAGTCAATGTAGGCTTATTATTAACCTCACAGCTCAATATTTTGAACTGAAAATCGCGCCTCACTTCGCCTATTTTGATGCCATTCCTAAATTCTTCACAGCGCACCGAGAAAACACACAGCCCTACTTGGCTGGGTATCACGCGCAAAATACCTGTATTTTTATCAATGTTGAATCTATGAGAAGGAAAAGAGAAATCATGTAAGATGGGCGTAAGTGTGCTATGTGGAGGTATCCAAACAACTTCGGCATACAATGCTGGCTTAGGTTTGGGTATAATCAAGGAGTCAGGAAAAGGTCGACTATTACCAGCCAAAGGAGCCACAAGTGAATAGCTTAATTCATCTCCATCAGCATCTGTAGCACTGAAGTCCATCGTAAAAGGACGACCTACACAAAGGTAATCTCCTTTTGGTATGGCAAAAGCAGGACTTGAGTTGATAAAGGGCGTTCTATTTTGCCCTTGCGCGACGAGTGGAATCTCTGTATAAAAGGTCATACCTACGCCTTTTTCAATTTTCACTGGGTTAGTTGATACTGTATAAGGAGGTATTTCTATGTTGTTGATGACATTATTCCGACAGCATCTTTCCCATATTACATAGTAGCCATTTGGGTTATTGTATCTATTTGGAGAGAGCTTAAAGTTTTTCAAATAGCGGATATATTTTGTACGCAATCTTACCGAATCCGCCTTACATTCAGGATTTGTATAAGGGACTTCTTGCTCAAATACAATGTCCAAAAATACACTGTCCATAGGTATTTTGGAAACTTTTGAGAAGATAGTGAGGCGGATTCGCTGGTCTTTGGCATCGGGTGTGCCATTGATGAGGTCAAAGTACAGGTGCAACAAAAAGTCATAATTGAAGTCCCCTGTATGTCTGACTTGTATCTCGCCTCCTACTATATGCGTGGCGCGGGCAGGCAAGGTAGCAAAGCACAAAAAGCCCACCAAACAAAATTTGAGTATATTTTTCATAGTGATACGATTTTATGGCGTAAAATTAAGTTTTTTCTACCAAAATACCTAATTTCAAGCACACTACAAAAAAAATAAAAATATTTAAAAAAAACGTAACCTATTCTTACCCCCTCCGTATAAGCTACTATAACAAATAATGGTCGAACCAAAACAATCCTGCACGCCTTATGCTATCTTTATTTTTCAACAAAAAGAAAACGCCTTCTTATCGCAAAACAAATATCCTTGATTTGAAACAAAACGATACTTGTTTTTATGGCGGACACAGCTCTCCCTTCACAGTCGTAGATGCAAACTCTACCACAAAAGGACTCTACTATGTAGAAATCAAAAACGCAAAGTCAGGCAAAAAATATCTTTTCACTGAAAATACGACTGTATTGGTGGAGATAAATGACTAACTGACAGGTTTGAACTAAGAGGTATAAAGTACGTACTCAAAACTCTTATTGTCAAATTGTTATAAATATTTTGTATTTAGTTTTAGTAATATATATTTAGAAATTTCTGTTTTCATTTTTCTATCAAAAAAGAAAATGCTCATAGCATTTTCTTTTTTTATTTTTAGGAACGAGTAAAAAATAACTTGAGAATATTTAGCCACGCTGTAAGCGTCTGTTATCGAGCTTTTACGCGGTTAAGCAATACCAACAGACGCTTACAGCGTGGCTTCGCGTGAGTGAAATTATCATGTTATTTTATTTTCATTCCTTA
>JAAFJK010000269.1 GCA_013298105.1 Cytophagales bacterium | reverse complement strand
AACTTTTGGTTGTGGGCTTTTTTTTATCCAAAATATTCCCCCTTCGGGGGTTAGGGGGCTTTTCGGCTTTTTTTGTTATTTTTTCATTATCATTGCAACATGAAATACATCTTTACGCTCTTACTGCTGTTAGCTTACCACATACATACCTTCGCGCAACAACACAAAATAGACAGCCTCCAAAAATACTTGCCTACCGCCAAACTAAGCGAAAAAGCCCTTATACACATTAATATAAGCTGGGCTTTTGAGCCTGTTCATCTTGACAGTGCATTGATACATTTAAAAAAAGCCGAGAAACTTGGTATTCAATATAACTCCAAAGAAGTTTTGGGAAAAATATATGCGGACATAGGCGGATTTTATTATTATGTTAAAAACGACTTTGCAAAAGCAAGTACCTATTATGAAAAGGCTACTGTTATTTTCCAAGACTCTCCTAACCAAAAATTGTATGCACGTTATTGCCATCAATTAGGTATCAGTTATTGGGGAGAGGGTAAATATGTGCAAGCCTTGCAAATATTTCAAGTAGCACTTGATAAAAAAAAAATGCTGAAAGATACTGAAGGTGAAGTTATGATACTATCAAATATAGCTCAATTATATACTTTACAAAATAATACAACGAATACAATAAGTTATTATAAAGAGGCAGAAAAGGCAATGAAAAATATAGACAATTTCTCATTGAAAGGAGATGTTTTGCAAGGCTTGGGATTTTGTTACTATCAATCAAAAGATTATACACAAGCACTTATATACTACAACAAAAGCATGGTACTATTCGAGAAAACAGAGAATTACAATAAAATTTGTAGCGTGTATTTGAACATGGGTTATATATTCAGTGAACTCAAAGATAAAGACCAAGCACTATTTTATTATCTGAAAACTATAGAAATGGTTGAAAAAATAAAGAATAATACCATGCTTATCAGTCCTTTGATAGCGGCAGCACGTCTATACTATGATAAAAAAAATCTTGACGAGGCACATACTTACGCGAAACGCGCTTTGCAACTCTCAAAAGAAAATAGCTATTATTCTGAAGCGCGTGAGGCATACGGTTTGCTTTTTGAAATAACCAAAAAACAAGGCAAATACCAAGAATCTTTGGCGCACTTTGAAAAATATGTGGCAATAAAAGATAGTCTTGTCAATATCGACAAGGTAAGAGAATTTGCCAACCTCGAAACCAAGTTTCAAGTAAAGGGCAAAGAACACGAAATAGATGTTTTGACAAAAGATAAATTGCTGTTGGACAAAGAAAATACCATAGTCAAATCAGAGAAGGAAAGCCAACGCCTTTATGCGCTTGCAGAGCGCGAAACTAACCGCAGGAAAGCCGATAGCCTCACAAACCTTGCCCAAAAAGCCCAACTCAAAGAACAAAAAACAGAAGCAGAGGCAAAAACCAAACAAGCCCTACAAAATCAAACCTTAGCCCAACAAAGAAACGTACTTTATATTTTGGCTATCACTATAGGTTTGGGTACATTGATAGTCGTTTTGATAGCCCGAAGTAGGCAAGTGCAACAAAAAACAAACCGCCTTTTGCTCACTAAAAACACCGAAATCCAACAACTCAACCAATGGAAAGATAAAATTTTTGCCACCATTGCCCACGACCTTCGAAGCCCGCTTACGGCTATGCAGGGGGTAGGCAAGCAAATTGATGCTTACATCGACAAAGACAAACTCGACAAGGTAAAACAAATAGGCACAGCCGTAGAAAAAAACACAGGCATTGTTACGGCTATTTTGGACAATCTTTTGCATTGGGCAATGCTCCAAACACAACAAATTACGCTTGTGCCACAAAACATTTACTTGCATAACTTTGTTCAAACGCTGGCGGTAGGCAAGGTGCAAATCCAAAACCTTGTGCCTGTAGATTGTATAATCCATATAGACGAAACGGCTTTGGCGGTTATTTTACGCAATTTTTTGAGCAATGCGCTGAAGTTTACGCCCACAGAAGGACACATTCTCGTTACGGCTGAAAGGCAGGCAAGCACCGTACTTATCGCTGTAACCAATACAAGCGAAGGTATTGAGCCTGAAAAATTGGAAACGCTTTTTTCACAAAAAGTAGCAAGCCAAGATGGACTACGGGGCGAAAAAGGAAAAGGTATGGGGCTTATGCTCTCTCAAGCATTTGCCGAAAAAATGAACGGGCAACTTACCGCGAGCAGTACAGTAGGCAAGGAAACGACTTTTACACTCATACTGCAAGACCAAGCACTAATCATCTAACAACGTAGTTTCTAAAATATGCTTGTATTTGCGCAAAATGCTGATAATCTTAAGTAAATGTTCCCTGTTTCTACAATCATAAGAATCTGAGATGCAATAAGTCCGCCCTTCCATCACAAAAAAGTCCCACAACTTGCCTGTTACGGTACAGCCATACATAGGTTTGCCATTGTTATTTTCGTGCATAGCTATCAAAAAACCCTCAAGAAGCTGTGGAACAGGGTCGCCACTGGGGTCTTTTAGTTTTTTGTATTCTTGCATATAGAAGTAGGGCGTTTGATGTTTATCGAGAACCCCTTTAGCAATCATAAAGTCCGATTTAAGATACAAATATTTATCCTCCACAGTAGCAAAAATTTCACGCTCACAAAAGGTCTTGTATCTACCATTGTTGGTTAAATGCCCTAAACGCATCACAAAAGCAATGAAGTTGAATTTTAGTTCTTCTTCATTCCAACCCTCGATGCCTTTTTCCATATCATCAAAAATTGCCTCAAAGTTAGCCTCTTCAGCTACTGTAAGGGTAGGCAAGGATACCTCCGTCCATGCTTCCATGAGTGGGTGCTTGCGGTTGCCCACCAATCGCGTAAGATTGAAACCTACTATCAAATCGGCTTCACTATACTTGATTTCTTTTTTCTTTTTCTTTTTTTCCATGTAGCAAAGATACGATTTTTAATCCAACAATGTATTTTCTAAAATATCCTTAAATTTTCGCAAAATGCTGATAATAAGTAACAAGTCTTCTTTATCTGTGCAATCATACGACTTTGATATACAATAAGTACGCCCTTCCATCACAAAAAAGTCCCAATACTTGCCTGTAACAGTACAACCGTACATAGGTTTGCTGTTGTTATTCTCGTGCATGGAGATTAAAAAGCCCTCAATAAGTTGTGGCACAGGGTCGCCACTGGGGTCTTTCAGTTTTTTATATTCTTGCAAATAAAAATAGGGCGTTTAATGTCTATCCAAAACACCTTTGGCAATCATAAAATCGGATTTTAAGTATAAATACTTGTCTTCCACAGTGGCAAATATTTCTCTTTCGCAAAACGTAAGATATCGATTGCTATCTTCTAAATGCCCTAAATCCATAAGATGTGAAATAAATTTGAATTTAAGTTCTTCCTCATTCCACCCTTCGATTTTACTATGCGCTTTTCGCCAAAGATTATCAAAGTTTCCTTGTTCAAGTGGTGTTAAGGTTGGCAAAGCAACATTTGTCCAGTCTTGCATAAGAGGGTGAGCATCATTACCTACCAAGCGCGTAAGATGAAAGGTTAGTATTAAATCTCCTTCCAAGTATTTAATTTCTTTTTTCTTTTTCTTTTTTTCCATGTAGCAAATTTAGCTATTTTATGATAGATAACCAAATTTTTTAGTTTATACTTGCCTCATGAAAATATTAGCTGTCGAAGACGACATTTTATTTGCCAATACGCTTGAATTGTTGGTAGAAAGTTTGGGTTATACCTTCCAAGTAGTTGACAATGCGCGAGATGCCTACGCTGTCTTGCCTACCTACGCGCCCGACCTTTTGCTGTTGGATATACACCTGAAGGGGCAGGCAAGTGGGTTGGACATTGCCGAAAAAATGGCAGTGATGCGCAAGCAACTGCCTATCATTTTTATTACTTCTTTCAAAGATAAAGAAGTATTTGCGCGTGCCAAAAAAATCAGCCCTTTTGCCTATATCATCAAGCCTGTTGATGCGTTAGGGCTTGAAAATGCGATAGAGTTAGCTCTACAAAATGCCCAAAATCAGGCTTGGCAGGAGCAGTCAAGCGGTTGGCAGACGGATATTATTTTGGAAGATAGCTTCTTTATCAAAACAGGCGATAGGTTAGAAAAAGTAACTATCCAACAAATAGCCTACATCACAGTAGAAGACAAGTTTTTGCATATCTATACAGGAAGCAAACGCTACACAGCGCGTATGAGTATGCAAGAAATTTTAGCTCGCCTACCACAAGAGCTTTTTCTGCGCGTCCATCGAGGTTATATTATCAATACCCAATACATCGAAAGTTTTTTGCCCAAAGAGGGAATGATTGAAATAGCAGGGGCTAAAATTCCGTACAGTGAGGGTTACGCACCCAATCTATTAGATAAGCTGAATATGTTAGGGTAATTTAATCCGCGTTTTCAAACTCACGCACATAGTTTGCCTACTCACGCACATAGTTAGGGGGTTTCGCGCCACTACCGAAAAACACATGATTTAATCACATAGTTTTGTAACATTAAGTACTTCATTTTATTTAATTTATAGAAACGTATAAGATATTCAAGACCTTATACGTATGACTATCAGCAAGTTATTTGTGTTTTGACAATCAAAATAATACAAACTAAATTGGATTAGGTACTTATATAATCATTCATAACAATATGGTAGAAATAGGCGACAATGTAAGATTTACATTTGAAACACAAGAAGGTATTGTTTCAAAAATAACAGACGATTCTTCTGTAGTAGTGAAGATGAAGAATGGCACAGAGGCAAATATAGATATTGCACAAATCTTAGCTTTAGGAACACTCAATAACCAAGTGCCTAATTTTTTTGCCCGTTTGAAAGAATTGGCAGACGCGGCTCACTTATTGGCAGAAGGTGTGCATGGCGAAAGTTTTGTGGAAGTGAAAGCTGATGATGAGGTAGGTATGGTAGAAAAGGCTTTTCATGAAATTGCCAAAAATTTAGAAATTCAAAAACGCCGTCAATATGCGCAATATGCGGCTACCAAAGTTTTGTCTGAATCGCATACCCTCAAAGATGCTATCCCCAATATTTTGAGAGCCATCTCCGAAGGATTGGGTTGGCAATGGGCGGCTATGTGGACTATAGATACCGAAGCCGATTTATTGGTATGTGGAGGAGTTTGGCAAGCTAACATTTCTCGTTTTGCCGAGTTTACGCAGTTGAGCGAAGGCATCACGTTTGTAAAAGGTACAGGTTTGCCAGGGCGCGTGTGGGGAAGTGGAGAGCCTTCTTGGATTTCTGATGTGCAAACTGATTTGAATTTCCCCAGACGATTTGTAGCACGCAAGGTAGGTTTGCATGGGGCTTTTTGCTTTCCTATTCGCAGTGCGCACCGCGTATTGGGCGTAATGGAGTTTTTGACTATCCATAAAGAAGACCCTGACAAATCGTTGTTGAACATGATGAACGCTATCGGAAGTCAGATTGGGCAATTCATCGAAAGGAAATTAGCAGAAGAACTAACTGCCCAAAAGGTGGAAGAATTGAGCATTTTGCACCTCAATCTTGAACGTGATTTTGCTTCCAAAATGCAAGATAGCTTGCGCCTGAATGCACAATATGGGGCTACTAAAGTTTTAGCAGAAGCAGACAGTTTTGCAAAAGCTACGCCAAAACTATTAAAATCAATCTGTGAAGGTTTGGGTTGGGAATGTGCGCTTATGTGGGAAGTAAACGAAGAAACTGAAGTATTGGATTGGGTAGATTGTTGGAATGTGCCTGAAGGTGATTTTACAGATTTTAAAGACATGAGTTTTAATATGACTTTTTTACGTGGCAGAGGGTTGCCTGGACGGGTATGGGACAACAATGAGCCTTTGTGGATATTAGATGTAGTAAAAGATACTAATTTTCCAAGAGCAAAAATGGCGGAAAAAAGCAACTTGCATGGGGCTTTTGCCTTTCCTATTCAATTAAAAAACAAGGTGCTGGGCGTAATGGAATTTTTCTCCACTAAAACACAAGCACCCGATGATGCGCTATTGGCGATGATGGGCTCGATTGGTAGTCAAATAGGGCAGTTTATCGAACGAAAAAACGCAGAGGAACAAGCAAAAATATATTTGGCGAATGTAGAAAAGCAATATGAAGAAATCAATGCCCAAAATGAGGAGATAAATATGCAAAACGAAGAGCTTACCACTACTTTAGAATTAGTGGAACAAGAGCGGCGAAAATCTGATAAATTGCTATTGAATATATTGCCTGAAGAAACGGCATACGAATTGAAAGAAACAGGACACGCAACGCCCAAACATTACGAGTTGATAACCGTCCTTTTTACGGATTTCAAAGGCTTTACTCATATTGCTGAAAAAATAAGTCCGCAAGAAGTCATCGAAAATCTAAATACTTGCTTTCTTGCCTTTGATGAAATTTGTGAAAAATACAACTTAGAAAAAATAAAAACCATTGGCGACTCCTATATGTGTGCAGGCGGCTTGCCTGTAGCCAATACTACCAACCCTATAGATACCATACAAGCAGGACTTGAAATGCAAACTTGGATGGCGAATTGGAAAATGGAAAAAGAAGCAAAAGGCGAACCCGCTTGGGAATTGCGTTTGGGTATTCATTCAGGCGAAGCTATCGCAGGAGTGGTAGGTAAGAACAAATTTGCATACGATATTTGGGGCGATACCGTAAACCTTGCCTCCCGTATGGAGTCGTCAGGCGAGGTAGGCAAGGTCAATATTTCAGGCACTACTTACGAATTGGTAAAACACCAATTTGAATGTACTCATCGAGGTGAGGTCAAAGCCAAAAACAAGGGTAAAGTAGAGATGTATTTTGTGGAAAAAATGCGTTAGGCATGAGTACATTTTGATAGCAACATTAGACTTCTTCCGAAAGTATTTTTAACCCTTCTCCATTTGGAGAAGGGCAGGGTTGAGGTATCAAAAATAGCACTTTCGCAAAAAGTCTATTGATAATTTGTATGTAGGAATTTGATTTATACACATACGAAATTGGTTTTGGGATTTTGTCATTTTGAGCAAAGCGAAAAATCTCGTCATTGTAAGACGATTTGTGAACGAAAATCGAGATTCCTCCTTTTAGTCGGAATGACAAAGCGTATCCCAAAACCACTTTCCGATGTGTATATCAAATTCCAGCTATGCTATATGGCAATCCCAATACTTGATGAATATATGCTTTTACTTTCTCTAAAATAGCGACCATAGCGGTTAAATCCTCTGTTTGTGTGGCATCATACGCCCTGCTTACGCTATATTCCTTGCCTACCAAGACTACAAAAAACCAAAAACGCCCTAAAGTATAGCAACCATACAAAGGTTTATCTAAAGCAGTATTCAAGGATTGTGCATGAACCATAGCTATCAGGAGTTGCCCAAGTGGGTCATTGCCTGAAGTCTTTTCAGGTTTGTATTCGTGCAAAAAAAAGAACGGCTGTTTGGGCGTTTGTTGCCCTGTAGAAACAAACCATTCTATTTTGCCTGTTGCCTCTATGGTATCTGTTTGAAAGCTGAAAAGCCTTTGTGTAAAGACTTTGTAATGAGGCGAAAAATTAAAATTGACTTCTACAAGTAAGGGGGCGATAAACATCATTTTGATTTCGTCTTCTTGCCACGTTTCCACATATTCCTCCAATGCTATTTGTAACCTTGTAACGTTGCTATGCAAGGGCAAAGCATCAGGCACATTCAACCACGCTATCAGGGTCGTATGTTTTTTGATACGAGAGATAGAAAATTCCTTTTCTACATCTTCATAGAGCCATTGTTCAAAAGGTCGCTTTATCATATACGTTACAGATTTACTTATTGATGCAAAGATACGAAAAAAACGAGAAGTTTGCGCATTGAATTTAGAACCCACGCACATATTTTGCCGACTCACGCACATAGTTCAGGGGTTTCGCGCCATCCCCAAAAAACATAAAGTAAGATAGGCTAATTTTGTAGTATCAATACGATTTATTTGATATTATGAAACAAACTTACCACAAAAATCCTACTCATTCCTTGCCTACCGCAGGCAAGCTGACAAGTAGGTGGCTCGCCTACGGGTTGAGTCTTTTCCTTACCCTTACCTGCTTGATGAGCGCGAAGGCGCAAACCGTCTTCCTCTACCTATCCACCACTACCTTGTCAGGGGCGTTTAGCAATACTGCTACCAATTCCATTGCACAGACTTTCTTAGTATATGGTGTAGGCTTCACAGGAAATGTAAACCTTGCCCTTTCTACTACAGATTGGGAATTGAGTACCAATAATACAACATTCTCGCCTACCCTTAGCCTCGTGCCAAGTGGTGGTGTCCTCTTACCACCCGTAACAATCTATGTAAGACTAAAAGAGGGACTTACAAGTGGTATCAAAACCGCTATCTTGACTGCCAGCAGTGCAGGCGCAACCAATGAAACTATCGCACTCACAGGCACTGCCAACGCTTTTGTTACTACTTGGATAACGGGTGATAATACGATAACCATACCTACTAACGGCGCATTAGGCTATAGTTATAGCGTTGTTTGGACAAACCCCACTACAGGCGTAGTAGGCAGTGCTACAGGGCTAAGCGGCGATTATACTATCACAGGGCTAACCAATACACAAATCTATCAAGTGGCTATCACAGGGGTATTTCCGCATTTTTTCATGATTAACAACGCCACTGAAAAAGGTAAAATTCAGACCATTGCGCAATGGGGAGATATTGCTTGGGCTTCTATGGATTTTGCTTTTGCGGGTTGTAATAATCTTACTTATGCGGCTATAGATATTCCTAACTTATCAGGTGTTACTGGTATGGCTGCTATGTTTGCCTTTTGTTCTAATTTTAATGGCAACATAGGTGGGTGGAATACAAGTATGATTACTAATATGAATAGTTTGTTTTCTAATGCCACGTCTTTTAACCAAAATATAAGCACTTGGAATACAAATCTGGTTACAAGTATGAACACTATGTTTTACAATGCCACGTCTTTTAACCAAGATATAAGCAATTGGAATACAAATCTGGTTACAGATATGGGTTTTATGTTTTTTCAAGCCACTGCTTTTAATCAAAACATAGGCAGTTGGCAACTAAGCAGCAATGTTAACCTTGCTGGTATGTTAAATAACTGCGGTATGAATATCGCCAACTATGACGCAACCTTAGCGGGCTGGGCTACACAAGCAGTAACAAATCGTACTTTGGGTGCTACTGGTATGCAGTATTGCAATGTTGTAGATAGAACTACCCTTACTGGTATGAAAGGCTGGATTATCAATGGCGATGCTCCATCGGGAAGTTGCTCGCCTGCCCCCGAAATAAACCTTGTAGGCAATGGCGTAAATATAATAGATGGAGATACCTCGCCTGCCACTGCAGACCATACAGACTTTGGCTCTACAGCTATCAGCACGCCTATAGTGCGTACTTTCACTATCCAAAATACAGGCTCAGTTGTACTCAATATCAGCTCTATAAGCAATAGCAACCCTACAGACTTTGCTGTAGGCACTGCTCCCACAAGCATCGCGGCAGGTGGTTCTGCTACCTTTGCCGTAACGCTGAACTCCGCCACAGCAGGCATAAAAAACGCTACCATTACCATCAATAATGATGATACAAACGAAGGCACGTATGATTTTGCTATCACAGGCAATATCATAGACGTTTTAGCCAATGCTCAGGGGAGAGGAAATATGCTAAACCTAAATGGTGCAGGTCAATATGTAGCTATGCCTACCAATCCGTTGGCTACCGCTACTACTATGACGATAGAAACGTGGGTATATCCTACCCAAAATAATGAATGGGCAAGAATCATAGATTTTGGAGATGCGCCAGGCGATAATATGTTTTTGACTGCTTCGTGGGGTGGAACAGGTATTGCGCGTTTTGTGATGAATGTAAACACTGGAGGAGAACAGCAAGTAAGTGCAACAAATCCTTTGCCCTTAGATACATGGACGCACATAGCTGTTACGCTTTCAGGTACTACAGCCACGATGTACATCAATGGGGTGGAAGTAGGGCAAAATACAGGCTTTACACTGAATCCATCTATATTAGGTACGACTGTTAATAACTGGTTTGGCAGGTCGCAATACAACGACCTCTATTTTCAAAGCAATATAGACGAAGTACGCCTTTGGAATGTAGCGCGTACCCAAGCACAGATACGCGAAAGTATGCACCTCACGCTTGCAGGCAATGAAGCAGGCTTAGTAGGTTACTACCAATTCAATGAAACTACAAGCGATGCTATAGATGCTGTAGCAGGCAACAATGGGGTTCTGCAAAATGCCCCTACTCGCACCACTTCTACAGTTTCGGTAGGCAAGGGCATTAGCAAAACCATAGCTGTACCCACCACTACCGCAGGTTCAGAAGTGAGTCTTGCTACTACCCAATTTGAGATGGATTTTAACACT